>DAIRFU010000648.1:3557-4084 GCA_036794935.1 Kofleriaceae bacterium
GCTATCTGACGCCTGAGGAGTTCGACGAATGGGTCCGGCCCGAGGACATGACGCATCCGCTCCACTGATGGACGGTCATGCCGCGCGATGAGGACCAGCCCGATCTGCGCCGCGACCACAGCGACTTCCTCCTGACCGCAGGTGGGCCCTTCTATGGTGTCCTGGTCGGTCTGCGGCTACGCACCGCCGCCGGCCTGACACCTCGCTGGTGGTTCGCACTCATCCCGTGGGTAGCGTGGGCGTTCGGCGAGGGCGTCCAGTTGCTGCTCGGCATACCGCTCGATCCGATGGCCTACGATCTATCGCTACACGTGCGGCTCGTGATCACGTTCCCACTGCTCCTGGCGTCCGAGCCACTGCTCGACCAGACGGTGACGAGCGCGCTGCGCAGCCTCTATCGCGGCGCGTTCTGCGATCCGGCGCTACTCGATCGCACCGTCGAACGCGCCGAGCAGCTCCGCAATTCGTGGGTGGTCGAGCTCGCGCTGCTCGCGATCGCGGTCATCGGTGGCCAGCTCGTGCTGTGG
>DAIRFU010000649.1:0-4076 GCA_036794935.1 Kofleriaceae bacterium
CATGGTCAGCGGGAAGAACGCGAAGTTCGCGCGGCCATCGTCGACCATCGCCTCGGCGACGTGCGCCGGCCCGAACCGGGCGTTCGCACGCGTGACCAGCCCGGTCGTCGACACGTCCCCGCCGAACCGCTGCCCGGCCAGCTCGCCGCTCAGCTCGAGCTCGTAGCTCGGCTGCTCCGGGTCGCCGCCGAACTGCAGCGCGTAGCCGAGCTCGAGCCCTGCGAACGCGTTCGCCGATTGCCCCACCCCCGTCTGACTCGTGCCACCAACGCCGACCGAATAGCCGATCTCGACCACGCGTCGCACGCGCCGGAAGTCGACCTCGTACATGCACGGCGTGTTCGTCGCCGGCACGTCGTCGGTGGCAACGTCGGTCGGGCCTCGATCCGGACACGCGTTCGCGCTCCGCGTGAGCGCGCTGCACGTGATGAGTGCGGCAACGACGGGCATTGCGCGCAGGCGAGCAGCGATCGTCTGCATGATGCGCCGCCCGTGTGTGCAATGTGCGATCCGGGCCTCGGAACGCGCAGGGGCGCAGATCCGGGCGATTGCAATGTCAGGTTTCGAACGATGCCGTCAGGGGCAGGGCGACGCCCGCGACCGCGATCGTTCAGCACTACCATCGTCGTCGCGCCGCGGACAATCGGAGGAGCTCGCGCACGCGCCCCGGGGTGAGCTCGGGCGCCTGACGGCCCGAAATCGTGGCGTTTTGCCGCGAGATTCCCGCTGGGCGGCTCGATCGCGGCCCCATGTCGCAGGTGATGGGGAAGCGGATCGTGCCGCTGTCATGCATGGTCCTGCGGGATGGACCGGATCCGCGTATCCCGCGACGCCCTGTACTGGTTCGGGCTCGCGGTGGGTGCGCTGGCGGTCTCCGGCGCGCTCGCGATCGTCCTCGTCATCCAGCGCATCCCGGCGATGGTGGAGCTGCTGGCGAGCGACCCCGAGCTGGCGCGGCGTAGCCTCGTCGTGCACGTGAACCTCGCGACGGGCGTCTGGTTCTTCGCGTTCATCACGGCGTTGACCTGCCTGGTCTCGCGCACGCGGATCCACACCGCGCGCCCGGCCGCCGTCCTCGCGGGGATCGGTGTCATCGCGATGGCCGTGCCGGCGTGCTTCTCCGACGTCCACGCCGTGCTGTCTGACTACGTACCGATCGTCGATCACGTGCTGTTTCTCGTCGGCCTCGCCGCGGTGGCGGCCGCGATCTTGATGGTCGTCATCGAGGTGTGGCTGGTCGCGACGAGGATCGAGTCCGCCGCGCTGCCGGCCGAGGTCCAGTACGGGCTGCGGGCCGCGGGTATCTGCTTTCTGATCGCGATGCTCACGATCGCCGGCGCGTATCTCGATCGCGATGCGAGTGCGTCGACGCTCGCGCGGTTCCAGCACCTGTTCTGGGGCGGCGGGCACGTCCTGCAGTTCGCGGCCATCGCCGGCATGCTCGCGGGCTGGCTGTTGCTGCTGCACGAGCTCCTCGGCACGAGCCTGCTCGCGCCGCGTGCGGCCGCGTGGCTGTTCGGCGCGCTGCTGCTGCCGACGGCGACGGGACCGTGGCTCGCGGTGTCGGGGCACTCGCCGCGTGCCTTCACCTGGATGATGGAGCTCGGCATCGCGCCCGCCGTGCTCGTCGTGATGTTCGTCGGCGCGCGCGCTCTCTACCGGCACCGCGTGTGCGGCGTGATGCACTGGCCGATCCAGCCGGTCGCGCTGGTCGGACTGCTCGTCAGCGGCGCGATGACGCTGGTCGGCTTCGGGCTCGGCGCCGCGATCTCCGGCAACACGACGCTCACGCCCGCGCACTACCACGTCAGCATCGGCGCGGTGACGGTCACGTTCATGACCGTGCTGCTCGTGATGATGTCGCGCTTCGGCGCGCCGGTGCGCTGGCCGCGGGTCGCGAAGTGGCAGCCGCTGCTCTACGGCGTCGGGCAGAGCGTGTTCGCCGGTGGGCTCGCGGTCGCGGGGTTCTGGGGCCAGGCCGCGCGCAAGACCTACGGCGCCGGCCAGCAGCTCGAGCCGCCGTCGCACGCCGGCCTGGTGATCGCCGGCATCGGCGGTGCGCTCGCCCTGGTCGGCGGCGTCATGTTCGTCGTGCTCGTCGTCAGCGCCTGGCGGCACCGCGACCGGCACTGATCGGGACGGCGCGTCGCGCGGTCCGTTCAGGGCGTCTTGTCGCTCTTGTCCTGATGGCGCGAGATCTCGTCGAGCGCGAGTGCGGAGTGCGCGTAGGCGCCGCCGGCGCGCATCTCGGACGCGACCCAGATCGCCTCCATGATCTCCTCGCCGCTCGCGCCATGCCGCAGCGCGGCCCGCGTATGGCCGCGGATGCAGTACGGGCACTGCGTCACGTGCGCGACCGCGACGGCGATGAGCTGCTTCGTCTTGGCGGACACCGCGCCGTCCGCGAAGACGCTCTTGCTGAACGCGCGGAACGCCTCCGCGGGTCCGGGTGCGAGCCGGTTGCGCTGCTCGCCGATCTCGCGGGTGGCCTCCGGATACAGATGATGGTGCTCGTGATCGGACATCGACACTTCCTTCGCTAGTGAGCCTGTGCTCCCGATCCTAGCGCCTTCTGGAACTGTTGCTTGGTCATGCCCTTGTCGATGTACGGGAGCAGGACCTCGTCCTCCTCTTCGAAGTGCGCCCAGAGCAGACCGAGCAGGTTATCAGCGCGGCGCGCGAACTTCGCGGCATCGATCCTGGGCTTCTTGGCCTCGGCGCGAAGCTCGGCGATCCAGCGACCGACGATCCGGTGCTCGTGGCGCATGGTCGACGTGAACCGGTTCGCGCCGCCGCCGGCGAGCTTGTCGACGACCGGGTACAGGTTCTTCTCCTCCCAGTCGGCGTGCGACTTGATGTGCTTTTCGAAGAACGTGGCCACCTTGTCGGCCGTCTTCTTCTGTTCGGCCGGAGGCTCGGTCGCGAGTGCGCCGACCCAGTCGTGAACGTGGCGCAGGTGCTCGAGCACCTCGCGATGTTCGGCACGAAACGCTGCGGTAGGTCGGCTGTCCGTCATCGGCTTCTCTCCTCGGGCTGGAGACGACACGAGCAGCACCAGCAGCCCGAGCCAACTCATGTGGAGTACCTGTCTCATGAGCGCTCGTAGGTGCAAGGCGTGCTCCATGACCGAGGAGGCCTGATCCGCGTCGGCTCCCGGCACGCACGCAGCCCGCGCGCGAGAGCTGCGCGTGGCTACGCAGCGACTGCACTCGTTGCGGAGCTACTCGAGCGATCACACCGCGCGTTCGTAGGTACCGACCAGCTCACCCTCGTCGAGCACGTGGCCCTCGATCGCGGACAGAAAGTCATCGCGGCCGTCGGGCCGCCGCCCGATCAGGGTGTCGAGTGCGTAGAGGTGAAAGCGATAGTGATGCCGTCCGGACGCCGGGCACGGCCCGTAGTAGCTCGCGGTTCCGGCGTCGCTCTCGCCGATGCTCGACTCGTGCGGCAGCGCGCCGCCTTCGTCCAGCTGGTGCAGGCTCGGCGGCAAGTCGGTCACCAGCCAGTGCAGGAATGGCCGCTCGGCGGAATCGGGATCGTCGACGAGCAGCGCGACACTCCGCGTACCGTCCGGTACGTCCGACCACGTGAGCGGCGGTGACACACCGAAGCCATCGCACGTGTACTTGCTCGGGATGGGGCCATCTTGGGGAAATGCGGAAGAGCTCAGCTCGATCATCGTCGGCCTCCTGAGGGACTCGATCGATCGGGCTGCAGTCCGCGTGCCTCGGCACGTGTTTGCGAGACGGATTGTTCCGGCTGCGACCTGTCACGTTTGATGATCGGGCCGGCTCTCATCCGCAAAGGAGCCAGGCATGCGCATATGGAAGCGAGCGAGCCGCGTTGTAGTCGTCGGCGTTGTAGCTCTGTCCGCCTGCGGCGACGACGACGCCGCGACGACCACCACGGTCGACCCGAGTCCGTGCGACGTATCGGATGGTCAATGCATCTTCCGGAATGACACGTTCGGCGACGAGCAGCTGTGGACGGACACGCTGCGACTGCACGAGCTCGTGCAGGGCCTCAAGCCGACGATGGCGCTCTCGGTGGGCCTCAAGGTCGACGCCGACGCGGTG
>DAIRFU010000097.1:0-14304 GCA_036794935.1 Kofleriaceae bacterium
CGTGCCCGCGATCTCGGCCTCGATCTCGTCGCACAGCTGGGTCATCACCTTGACGGCCATCGGCGCGTAGGCCTCGTACTCGAGGTGAGCGATCGTGGCGCCGTGGCTGTGCAGGCGGACCATGCCGGTGAACGTGACGATGCCGCCCCTCCCCGCGCCGCGCACCGCGTCGATGCAGCGGTCGAGCGACAGCGTGCGATCGGTGAGCTCGACGTGGCGGCACGGCGCTTCACTCGCACCACCGGCGACCGGCGGGATCAGCGCGAGCTCGTCGCCATCGGCGAGCGTCTGGTCGTCGCCGACGAAGTCCTGGTTGACGGCGATGCGGAACCGGCCGCGCAGCTGCGCGATCGGTGGGTGGCGGGCGGCGAGGGCGTCGATCGCGTCACCCACGGTCGCGCCGGCGGCGAGCTCGAGCGGCTCCTCGGAGCGGCCGAGCCGCTCGCGAAACACGGCGAAGTAGAGGACCTGGACCTGCATCGCGCCGGTTCACTATAAACTCTTCGCAGTTGCCGATGAGTGAAGAGTCCGATCACGTACGCGCGCTGTACCGCCGCATCTACCAGGTCGTGCGCAAGATCCCCCGAGGGGCCGTCGCCACGTACGGCCAGATCGCCGAGCTCGCCGGCATCCCGGGCGGCGCACGCGTCGCCGGTGCCGCGCTCAAGACGAGCCAACCCGCCGATCGGCTGCCGTGGCAGCGCGTGATCGGCAAGGCCGGCAAGCTGCGCGGCCGGATCGCGATTCACGATCCGGTCGGCGCGGCGGTGCAGCGCCAGCTGCTGGAGCGCGAGGGCGTCCGGATCGGTGAGACCGGCCTCGTCGCGCTCGACGTCTACGGCTGGCTCACAGCCGGATCAGGCCGCGGCGCATCGCCTCGACGACGGCCTCGGTCCGGGTCGAGGAGCCGAGCTTCATCATCACGCCGTTGACGTGGAACTTCGCCGTGTGATCGCTGATGCCGAGGCGATCCGCGATCAGCTTGTTCGACAGGCCCTCGGAGAGGAGCTGCACGACCTGGCGCTCGCGTTCGGTGAGCGTTCCGCGGCCCTTGCCGTTGGACTGCGGCACCTGCTGCGCGGGTACCAGGGTATCGGCGAGCTGCGCGTCCATGACGGTGAGACCGCTGCGGACGGCAGCAAGGGCGGCGTGGATGCCGGGTCCGACCTGATCGCGGAGCACGACACCTCGTGCCCCCGCGGCGAGTGCGGGCGCGACATGGGCGGGATCGCCGACGACCGCGACGGTCGGCATCGGCAGGCTGCGGAGCTCGCCGAGCCGGCTCAGAGTCTTCTCTGCGTCGACGCCGGCATCCCACAGCGCGACTTCCGCCGCGTCGCGATCCACGACATGGATCGATCCCACCTGGGCGAGCAGGCTCGAGAGCCCAGCTCGGAGCAGCGGGTCATCGGTCAGCAGTGCGACCTTGATCGGGTCAGTCACCGAGCCGAGCTCGAGTTGAGGATTACGGGTCATGTTGACGCAACATGGCCACGCATGTCGTGCAGGTCAACCCTGCCCATCCAGCTAGGCGGGCCACCGAGATCGCCGCAGCGCGTGCCGGTACCTGCCTGTTATCGCGCGCGAACCCTCTCCGAATGGCGGATTTTCGCGCGCGCGCAGAAAGCGCAGGCTCGTTGCTGAAGGAGACTGTTCCATGGCACAGCCCGCTCTCGATGTTTTTCATCAGCTCGACCACGCGCTCGCCGCCGCGGTCGCCGCCGCTGCACCATCCGTCGTCCACATCTCGCGCGGCCACGCCGGTGGGACCGGCATCGTCTGGTCCGCCGATCTCGTCGTCACGTCCAGCTTCCACACCCCCGATCGCACCCGCGTCGGCGTCGGCCAGCCCGACGACGCGCTCGACACGCGCGATGCCGAGGTGATCGGTCGCGACCCGGGCACCGACGTCGCCGTCCTGCGGGTCTCCCCCGCGGGCCGGAGTGAATCCGGCCCGCTCCATTCCGGCACCGGCGGCCTCACGCCGGCCACCCTGCGCGAGATCGATGGCCTCGCGGTCGGCAACCTCGCACTCGCGATCGGCCGCCCGGGCCGGACCGCGCGCGCCTCGCTACGTGCCATCGGCGTGCTCGGCCCGGCGGTCAAGACGCCCGCCGGTGGCACCCTCGATCGATACGTCGAGTCGGACCGCCAGATCCCGCGCGGCTTCGCGGGCGGCCCGCTCGTCGACGCCGACGGTGCCGTGATCGGCATGAACACCCGCACGCTCTTGCGCGGCGCCGATCTCGCGATTCCCACCGCCACGCTTCGCCGCGTCGTCGACGAGCTCGTCCAGCACGGCGGTATCCGCCGCGGCTACCTCGGTGTCGGCGCGTACCCATCCGCGCAGGGTGCGCTGGTCGCCAGCCTCGAGGAGGGTGGCCCGGCGGCCACCGCCGGCATGCTCGTCGGTGACATCATCACCGAGCTCGACGGCGAGCCGGTTCGCGGACCCGATAGCCTCCGCAGCGTGCTCGCCGATCGGTCGGCCAGGCCGGTCACGCTCGTGCTCGTCCGCGGCGGCGCGCGCCAGGAGCTCGACGTGACGATCGGGACCCGGCCGTGACGGCCGCGCTCGCGGTGCCGCTGCCGGGTGACGACGAGCTCCTCGACGCCTACTCGCAGGCGGTGATCGGCGTCGTCGAGCGGGCAGGGGCCGCGGTGGTCAGCCTCGAGGTCCAGCAGGGCGGCGCGCTCTCTCGTGGCGGAGCCGGCTCGGGCTTCGTCGTCACGCCCGACGGCTACGTGATGACGAACAGCCATGTCGTGGCGAGCGCGCGTACGATCAAGGTGCGGACGCCGGCAGGCGAGGTCGTCCAGGGCCGGCTGGTCGGCGACGATCCCGCAACCGACCTCGCGCTGATCCGCGTCGACGCCGGTGCGCTCGCCACCGCGCCGGGACCCGTCCCGTACCTCGCGGTCGACGGCGCGCTCGCGCCGCGTGTCGGTCAGCTCGCCGTGGCGATCGGCAACCCGCTCGGCTTCGAGTCGACCGTATCGACCGGCGTCGTGTCCGCGCTCGGCCGGAGCCTGCGCGGCCGCGGTAACCGGCTCATCGACGGCGTCATCCAGCACACCGCACCGCTGAACCCGGGCAACTCCGGTGGCCCGCTCCTCGACACCGCGGGCCGCGTCATCGGCGTCAACACCGCGATCATCGCCCGCTCGCAGAGCATCGGCTTCGCGATCGCCGTCGAGACCGCGGCCTGGGTGCTCTCGCAGCTGCTCGCGCATGGCCGCGTGCGGCGCGCGTGGCTCGGCATCGCCGCGGCGCGCCGCCCGCTCGATCGCCGGCTCGCGTATCACCATGGCCTCGGCGCCTCGGCCGTCGAGATCCAGTCCGTCGAGCCCGGTAGCCCGGCGGCGAAGGCCGGCCTCGGCGACGGCGATCTGATCGTCCGCTTCGCCGACCGCGCGATCGAGTCCGTCGACGAGCTGCACCGTGCGCTGCGCACCTGGCAGGTCGGTCAACCGGCGCGGCTCGGCGTGATCCGGCGCGGGGCGCGCGTCGATCTCGACGTCACGCCCGCGGTTACTTGACCGGCAGATCGGGCTTGAGCTGGATGAACAGCTCGTCGAGCTGCTTCTTCGAGACGCCGGTCGGGCACTCGGTCATCAGATCGCTGCCCTTCTGGGTCTTGGGGAACGCGATCACGTCGCGCAGCGACTCGGCGCCGGTCATCAGCATCGCGAGGCGATCGAGGCCGAACGCGATGCCGCCGTGCGGCGGCGGGCCGTACTTGAACGCATCGAGCAGGAAGCCGAACTTGGCGCGGCGCTCCTCCTCGGAGATGCCGAGGGCCTTGAACGCGCGGTCCTGCAGCTCGCTGCGGTGGATACGGATCGAGCCGCCGCCGACCTCGACGCCGTTGAGCACGAGGTCGTAGGCGCGGGCGAGCACCTTCTCGGGCGCCTCCTCGAGCAGGCCCTCGTCCTCGACGCGAGGCGAGGTGAACGGGTGGTGCGCGGCGGCGACGTGGCCATCCTCGATCTCGAACAGCGGCGGATCGGTCAGCCACATGAACTGCCACTCGCCCTTGCGAATGAGGCCGAGCTTCTCGCCGATGTAGTGGATGCGGATCGCGCCGAGGGTCGCGTTGGCGACCTTCGCCTTGTCGGCGACGAAGATCAGCGTGTCGCCGACCTGGGCGCCCGCGATGTGGTTGATCTTCGCGCGCGCCTCGTCGGTGAAGCCCTTGAGACCCTGCCACTGGTGGGCATCCTGGACGCGCGCCCAGGCGGCCTTCGCACCGAACGACTTCGCGAAGTCGTTGAGGCCGTCGAGCATCGAGCGCGGCAGCTTCTCCGGCGGACCCGGCACGCGCAGGCACTTGACGATGCCGCCCGCCTGGACGACCGACTCGAACACGCGGAAGCCGCACGCGCGGGCGGCGTCGGTGACGTCGCACAGCACGAGGTCGCAGCGCAGGTCCGGCTTGTCGACGCCGTACTTCTCCATCGCCTCGGCGTACGGCATGCGGCGCAGCGGCAGCTTGATCTCGATCCCGAGCACGTCGCGCCACAGGCTCGCGATCAGGCCCTCCATCGTCGACTGCAGGACCTGCTCGTTGACGAACGACATCTCGAGGTCGATCTGCGTGAACTCGGGCTGGCGATCGAGGCGAAGGTCCTCGTCGCGGAAGCAGCGCACGATCTGGAAGTAGCGCTCGTAGCCGGCGACCATCAGCAGCTGCTTGAAGATCTGCGGCGACTCGGCGAGCGCGTAGAAGTTGCCCGGGTTGAGCCGCGACGGCACGAGGAAGTTGCGCGCGCCGCCCGGCGTGTACTTGACCATGAACGGCGTCTCGATCTCGAGAAAGCCGTGCTTGCCGAGGTAATCGCGCGTGACACGCGTGATCGCCGAGCGCGTGATCATGTTCTTCTGCAGCTTGGGCCGTCGCAGGTCGAGGTAGCGGTATTTGAGGCGCAGGGCCTCGTGGGTGTCGACCTGGTCGTCGATCTGGAACGGCGGCGTCTCGGCCTTCGAGAACACCTCGATCCCCTTGACCCAGACCTCGATCGCGCCGATCGCGAGCTTGTCGTTGAGCATGTCACCGCGCGAGCGGACCTCGCCGGTGATGCCGATGCACCACTCGCTGCGCAGATCGCGCGCGACCTCGTGGGACGCCTTGTCGAAGCTCTCGTCGAAGACGAGCTGGGTGACGCCGTCACGGTCGCGGAGGTCGATGAACACGCAGCCACGATGGTCGCGGTAGGAATTGACCCACCCCGTCAAGACGACGTGCTTGCCGACGTCACTGGCGCGGAGCTGGCCGCAGCTATGAGTTCGGGTATGCGTGGCGAGGAACTGACTCATGGGAAGGCAGCGACTCTACCTGGTTTCGCGCAGATGGGTGCGA
Organism: Kofleriaceae bacterium; assembly: GCA_036794935.1. Lineage (GTDB taxonomy): Bacteria > Myxococcota_A > Polyangia > Haliangiales > Haliangiaceae > JABFXX01. Next base: position 5,361 of record DAIRFU010000097.1, read on the forward strand.
TCCCGGCGACCATGCGAATTTCCCAGCAGTTGCGATCAGATCCGATCCCTCATGCGGTCAGGAATTTGATCCACCGCGAAGCGCCGCGATAGCATTTTTCTCGTCGTAGGCGGCGGGGTTAGCGAGCAATCGGGCAGTGAGTCGGCTTTCGCCTGCAACGGGTGAGCTGCGCCCGAAAGCCCGTCATATGCCCAACGTTCGATGTCTGCTTAAATAAGAGGAGTTCCCGTTGAGTGAAGCGCTCCCCGAACGTGGGCACGCGTTGCATATGCCCGCCACCCCCAGCCCATACGCCGATCCCTGTGCCGTCGTCGATCTGAACGACGGCGGCGCGAGCTACGCGGCGGCGCTGGCCGAGGCCCTGCGCAAAAAGCGCGGGGCCGAGCTACCGGCCGAGATTGCCTCCGCGCAGGACAGCCTCGAGCGCCGCATCCGGGCGCACCTGGCGAAGGGCCGCGTCACCGTCACGCTGACGGACAACCGCTACACGATGATCTCGGTGCGCCGACTCGCCCGCGAGAAGCGCTACGAGGTCCGGCTCCATCACATGTTCGCGGATGCCGATCCGGTGATCACGCGCGCGCTCGCCCGCTACATCGCCGAGAACGATTCCGAGGCCTCGCGCGTGCTCGGCGACTTCATCGATCAGAACTCCGGCCACGTCCGTGGCCGCGCGCGCCGCCAGCCGATGCAGGTGATCTTCACGGCCGGCGAGCACCACGACTTGCGCGAGATCTATGACGAGGTCAACGCGCGCTACTTCGAGAACAAGATCGACGCTGCGATCACGTGGGGCCAACGCACCGGCCGGCCGCGTCGTCGCAACTCGATCAAGATGGGCAGCTACTCGGTCGAGGACCGGCTGATCCGCATCCATCGCTCGCTCGATCGCGTGTTCGTGCCGCGGTTCTTCGTCGCATGGATCGTGTTCCACGAGATGCTGCACCAGGTGCACGACATCCGCGTCAAGAACGGGCGCCGGGAGTTCCACTCCAAGGAGTTCCTCGCCGACGAAGCAATGTTCGAGCACTACGACGAGGCGAAGCTCTGGGAGCGCCGCCATCTCGATGCTTTGCTGACGTACTGACGAACACCAAACGCGAGCGTTGCGCGAACAGCGCAATCGACGTGTAACGCATCGCGCAGCGAATTAGCCGGATCGAATCGGTCACCGGTTGTTTATGCTCGGGGAGGAGGGAACGATGGCTGATCTCGCGAGCAGGTCGGAGCGGCGGCGTGCACTGCGCGTCCCGGTGCGCGGTGTCGCCGTGTTCTACGCCGAGGACGGTGCGATGCACGGCACGATCGAGAACCTCTCGAGCACCGGCGCGCTAGTCAGCGTGGCCGGCGTGCCGTTCGACGACAACCTCGATGTCGAGCTCAAGCTCGGCGGCGACAGCGGCTGGGTCAGCGCTCATACGGTCCGCACCGAGCGCACCGCGCGGCGCTGGCGGATCGCGGTTCAATTCGATCGCGTCGATGATCAGATGCGCGCCGCGATCGAGGGCGAGATCGAGCACGCGCTGCGCGCCGCCCAGCGCCGGCCGATCCTCGTCATCGATGATCGTCCCGCGCGCCGGGTCAGCCTGTCGACCCGGCTCGCCGCGCGCGGCATGACGCCGCTTGCACCACGCACGCCGCTCGAGGCGATCGATCTGCTCACGCGCACGCAGCTGCACGTCAACGTGTGTCTGCTCGCGCCGAGCTTCGGCCAGAGCGTCGACGAGCTGCGTGCGCTGGTCTCGGACAGCTTTCCGTGGGTGACGACCGCCGAGATCTCCGACGACGTCGAGCTCACCGTCGACCGCGCGCTCGAGGCGTGGTCGGGCACCGACGTCGCGCGCATCGCGTCCGTGATCGCGTAGGCACGGGTGGTCGGATGTCGGCGCGCACGTTTTGCGCCGGCCGCGCGCGGGGTTGCCGTATCATGGATCCGATGAGTCCCCGCACGCTCGCTCTCCTGTCCCTCGCCTTCCTCGCCTGCGGCGACGACCAGCAGGCCGTCCCGGACGCGATGCCCGATGCCGTCGATTTCACGATCGGGGAGGCGCCCGAGCTCGCGATGCCGTGCGCCGATGCGGCAGGCGATCTCTACACGCTGCCGTCGGATCTGCCCGCGATGGACGACAGCCACCGCGGCGACGTGTTCCGCTGCAGCGTCACGGAGAAGCTGACCATCCCGGAGATCCAAGCGCAGATCACCGCGGACAACGCGCCGTACATGAACACGGTGGACGGCACGATCAACTCCGGGTTCTGGACGTACCGCATCGCGTACCGCACGGAGCGCAACACCGTCGGCACGGCGCGCGCCGAGGGCGACACGGCCGCCACGTTGATCATCCCGGCGAACCCGCTGCCCGGCGGGCCGCTCGTCGTGTTCGGGCACGGCTCGTCGGGCATCGCACCGCAGTGCGCGGCATCGCGCCTCGACCTCAGCGCGGCGATTCGCGACGAGGACTATCCGCCAATGCTGTGGCGGCTCGCCGGCTACGGCTACACCGTGATCGCACCGGACTATACCGGGTTCGCGTACGGCCAGGCGCCGGGGTACTTCAATGCCGAGGACGAGGCGCACGCGATGCTCGACGCGACGCGCGCCGCCGCGAAGCTGTTGCCGACGGCGCCGGCCAAGGTCGTGTTCGTCGGCCACTCGCAGGGCGGCCATGCGGCCCTCGCGGCCCAGAGCTACGCAGAGAGCTACGGCATGGCGGGCGAGCTCGCCGGCGTGGCCACCTTCGCGCCGCTGTGGAGCTCGATGTCGCTGTGGGCGGCGGCGGTGACCTCGACGGGAAACCTGACGACCGCGGTCGACACCAACGCGATCCTCTACGCGATGGAGTACGCGTACTCGGCCGGCGAGCTCCGCGTGCCGGGCAGCGGCGTGAGCGTGTTCCAGACCGACAAGCAGACCGCGGCGAAGGACGTGATCCTGAACGAGTGCTACGACGCGGCCGGCCTGCAGGCGCTCGGCGCGACGCCGGCGGACTTCTTCGACATGGACTACGTCACGAAGGTCGGTGCCGCCTGCGCGATCGGCAACGGCCTGCCGCCGGTGGCGGACTGTTCGGATCCGCTGGCGATGGACACCTGGGTGCCGCGCTGGAAGGAGGACCGCCCGGCGATCGACGCGACCAGCGCGCCGATCCTCGCGTTCTTCGGCGGCATGGATACGGTCCTGCCGCCGTACCGCGCCGCGTGCGCGCGCGACAAGATCGACGCGGACCTCGCCGCTGCCTCCGGCGCGACGACCACCGTGGAGTACTGCAATAACCCGAACGCCGGCCACCGCGACATCACCCGCGGCACCAGCGTCGATTACGTGAACGAGTGGATCGCCGCCCGGGCCGGGGCAGGCCCCGAACCGGCGAGCTGCACGCCGTTCGCGGCCACCGTGCGTTGTGCGCAGCCACCGATCGAGCACTGAGCACGGCGCCGGTCAGGCGCCCGGCGGATCGACGCGCTTGCGGTCGAACACGATCCCGTCGACGAGGTGGGCGACGACGGCATCGGCGTCGGCGGGGTCGAGTGCGCCGTACCAGACGCCATCCGGATAGACGACGGCGTTCGGCCCGTCGAAGCAGGGACCGAGGCAGCCGCACGCCGTCGCGAGCACGCCGGTCGCGCCGCGCGCGAGGAGCTTTTGCTGCACGGCTGCAAGCAGTGCGTCGCCACCGCGCCGCCCGCACGCCGGCTTCCCGCTCGCGACGATGTTGGTGCAGACGAACAGGTGGCGCACTCCGAGATCGTAGGTGAGTGCTGCGACGTGTCAATCGGACTTCGGTTAGCGGGCGGGTTCACGTGCGCCCGGGAACGAAAAAACACTTCGCTGTCGCTTGAGCACGCGGGGCGTGCTCGTCCAACATGCGCAGTCCAGGTCGACGGGTGACGCCTCAGCATCACATCATCAAGGAGACGTCGGAGACGCTGTCGCGGCTGCTCCAGGACGAGTTCAAGCGCAACGGGTACAAGCGCGTGCACATCGTCGAGCAGGCGCCGAAGCCCGACGCGATCGAAGGCAAGCTGCCCGCCGTCTCGGTCTACCTCTATCAGATGTCGATCGATCCCGAGGGCTACGACGCGACGCCGCACTCCGAGCTCGTCGAGGTCCCGCAGGAGGACGGCACGATCAAGGAGTACTTCCGCCGCCGCCGGCTGTGGGTCCGCCTCGATTACCTGCTGTCCGCCTGGGCGCAGACGCCCGAGGACGAGCAGCTGCTGCTCGGCCTCATCATCCGCACCGTCATGGAGAACCCCGAGATCGAGCGCGACAAGCTCAAGGGCAACTCCTTCGAGGATGACTTCCGGCTCAACGTGCTGCTCAGCGCGCGCCTGGACGAGGGCACGCTCGCACGATTCTGGGGAAGCTTGAACCAGCCGGTGCGTCCTGCTGTACAGGCATGGACCGCAATTCCGATCCTCCCGGAGAGGCTCGAGGAGTTCCGGCGCGTACAAACGCGGCGGCTCGAGTACAAGTCCATTACCGATCCACGCATCTCGGAAGAGGGCCCGAGTGGGAATCCCTTCCTGGGTGCGCGGCGTCTCGACCTCGGTGGAGGCGCCGGCAAGAAGTGACATCGGGACATACCGATAGGCGGACGAAGACCACCGCCATCGGCCAATCAACGGAGAGAACGATCACATGGCTACTAGCTACCTGTCTCCTGGCATCTACGTCGAAGAAGTCGATCGCGGTTCCAAGCCCATCGAGGCCGTCGGTACGAACACCGTCGGATTCCTCGGTGAGTCGGTAAAGGGCCCGACGAACGAGGCCGTCCTCATCACGAACTGGTCGCAGTTCGTGAAGACGTTCGGCGACTTCAAGGACTGCAGCGAGCACCTCGCGCACGCGGTCTACGGCTTCTTCAACAACGGCGGCTCGCGCTGCTTCATCGTCAATGTCGGCGCGCCCGCCGACGCCCACAAGGAGGTCAAGGCGGGCGACAAGAAGGACGATAAGGCCCCGGCGCAAGCCACGGGCGGCGGCGGTCGCGACGCGCTCTACATCGGGCGCGATGGCGGTCCGGGCGCGCGCAGCGGCCTGAAGTGCTTCGAGGAAGTCGACGAGATCGCGATCGTCGCGGCTCCCGGCCAGACCTCGGCGGCGGTCCAGGACGCGCTGCTCTCGCACTGCGAGACCCGCAAGGACCGCTTCGCGATCCTCGATTCGCCGGAGACGATCACGGGTGGCGTCGACAAGCTGCCGAAGCCGCGCGACTCCAAGTACGGCGCGTACTACTTCCCCTGGATCCAGGTCTATGACCCGGACAAGGGCAACATCTTCGTTCCGCCCTCGGGTCACATCGCGGGTGTCTACTCGCGCACCGACAGCGAGCGCGGCGTCCACAAGGCGCCGGCGAACGAGATCGTGCGCGGCGCGCTCGGCCTCAAGTACAACGTGAGCAAGGGCGAGCAGGACCTGCTCAACCCCAAGGGCATCAACGCGATTCGGCTCATGAACGGCGGCATCCGCATCTGGGGTGCGCGCACGCTCTCGACCGACCCGTCGTGGCGCTACATCAGCGTGCGCCGTCTGTTCATCATGGTCGAGTCGTCGATCGAGCGCGCCACCCAGTGGGTGGTGTTCGAGCCCAACGACCAGCGCCTGTGGAAGCGCGTGCAGCGGACGATCGCCTCGTTCCTGACGCTGCTCTGGCGGAACGGTGCGCTCATGGGGACCGCCCCGGAGCAGGCGTTCTACGTCAAGTGCGACGAGGAGACGAACCCGCCCGAGGTCATCGACGCCGGCCAGCTGGTCGTCGAGATCGGCCTTGCCCCGGTGAAGCCGGCGGAATTCGTGATCTTCCGCATCGGCCAGATGGCGAGCGGCGGCGGCGTCGAGGAGTAACCGCAGGGGAAGGAACTCCCTGCAGTTGCCGTAACAGGCAGTCGAAAGAAGCGGGCGCCCATTCACAGTGAGGTGGTGGGCGGACCCGACGGCTAGGAGGAGCAATCCCAAAACGCCAGGGAGATCTTCGGTGACCACAAGGAAGGGTTGGGGCAGGGCAGGCGCCCTGCGATGGATGGATGGTGGCGTTGTGGCCGCCGACGCTCTCCGTGCCGAGCCGGCACCCGTAGCGAATCGAATGGAGATAGAGAGAAATGGCTGAGCAAAGGTCACATACCGCGGGCAGGTTCATGCTCGAGGTCGGCGATTGGAACGTGGGCTACCTGAAGAAGTTCAGCGGCCTCGCCATGGAAGCCGACATCGTGTCGAACGACCTCGGTCCCGACAACGTGCAGAAGAAGCACGTCGCGAACATCAAGTGGACGCCCGGCAAGGCCACGTGTGGCATCGGCATGGGCAAGGGCATGTACGACTGGATCAAGCTGTCGTTCGACAAGGGGTTCGTCGCCAAGAGCGGCCGCTTCGTGTCCGGCGACTTCAACTACAAGGCCCAGTCGGAGCTCACGTTCCAGGACGCGCTGATCACCAGCGTGACCGTCCCCAAGCTCGACGGCTCGAGCAAGGACGCGGCGTACTTCGACATCGAGTTCGACCCGCAGATGGTTCGCTGGACCAAGGGGACCGGCGAGGACATCCGCGGCAAGGTCGGCGCGGTCCAGAAGGCCTGGCTGTGCTCGAACTTCCGCGTCGACATCAGTGGTCTTCCGTGTGACCGCGTCGCGTCGGTCGACTCGTTCACGTGGAAGTGCTCGGTCGCTCCCGACCAGGTCGGCATCTTCCGCGAGCCGACGAAGCACCCCGCCAAGGTGACGGTGCCCGATCTGAAGCTCAGCATCTCGATGGCCGACCATCAGGCATGGGCGGACGAGGCGAAGAAGTGGTTCGTCGACGGCCAGCACCTCGAGGGCAACGAGCGGCACGGCCGCATCGTGTTCCTCGGGCCCGACATGAAGGAGGAGCTCGGTGAGGTCACGCTCCTGAACGTCGGCTTCAAGAAGTTCTCGAAGGACGACTTCGAGGCGAACTCGGAGAAGATCGCTCGCTTCTCGGTCGAGATGTACGTCGAGAAGATGGAGTTCAAGATCAACCAGTACGACTCGTAACCGCACGAGCCTTCTGGGTTACGATGCGGCCTGCTGCGTGGTGAATGCAGCAGGCCGTGTCCTTTTCGGTTCTTGTGGAGATCAAATCGGGATGGCGTTCAAGACTCAGTATTCGTTTCGCTTGCCCCGCGGGTACGTCGATGAGGAGGGCAATGTTCACCGCGACGGTGTGATGCGCCTCGCGACCGCGCGCGACGAGATCCTGCCGCTGCAGGACTACCGCGTGCAGAGCAACCGCGCGTACCTCGTCATCGTGTTGCTCTCGCGCGTGATCACGAAGCTCGGCGAGCACACGCACGTCACCGTCGACATGATCGAAAATCTGTTTTCGACCGACCTGGCGTACCTCCAGGAGTTCTATCGCAAGATCAACGAAGAGGGTGGCACCCCCAAGCATCACGTCGCGTGCCCGAAGTGCGGCACGGAGATGGATGTCGACATGGTCACCGGTGCCCTGATCACCGAGGAGGGAGGTAGTGGCCAGTCTGGCCCGGGGTAACCTGGGCGGCGGTCGCTACCTATCCCCGCGAGCAGCTGTATCAAGAAGTTGCTTACATCGCGTACCACTTCCACTGGTCGGTCGACGACATCCTCGACATGGAACACGAAGAACGTCACGTCTGGCTCCGCGAGATCGCGCGCATCAACCGCGAGATCAACGAAGCACGTAGACGCTAGCGAACCGACCTAGAGGTTTCCGATGGCAATGCGCATGCGACCGTCCGCCGACCCCCGCGCTCCTGGCATCTACCAGACGTTCGATACCGTCGCGCCTCCGCCGCTCACGATCGCGAACACGCGGATCACCGGATTCGCGGGCATCACCGAGAAGGGGCCGATGAACGAGGCGACCCGGCTCGCGAACTGGGACGAGTTCGTCGAGACCTTCGGGGTCAACGGCGACTCGTACACCGCCGCCTCGGTGTACGGCTTCTTCAAGAACGGCGGCACCGACTGCTGGGTCGTCCGCGTCGCCCACTGTGCACCGAAGGGCGAGGCGCCGGGCGAGCAGCACGCCGCGTGCGCCGAGTACGTGGAGGCCGACGACTGGAACAAGCCGGCGCTCAAGATCCGCGCGCTGGACGAGGGCTCGTGGGGGAACCAGATCTGGTTTCGCTGCGCGCACGCGCCCGGCGCGCAGGCGCTGCTGACGCGTGACCTCGACATCGGCCAGGGCGAGGCGCACGTCAGCTCGACCCGCGGCTTCGAGGTTGGCGCGCTCGTCCACATCCACGATCGCGACAGCTCCGACTACGTCGTGATCACCGCCATCGAGGACAAGCTCGTCCGCTGGGCGACGGACACGCCGGTCAATCGGCGCCACCGCGCGGCGGCGCCGACGTACCTCGAGGTGATGACGTTCGAGCTCCACATCGCGATGCGCGATCGCCGCGAGGTCTTCAAGAACCTCCAGATGCATCCGCTGTCGCGCAACTACGCGCCGCGCGTCGTCGCGCAGCGCAGCCGGCTCGTGCGGCTCGAGGATCTCGGCACGAGGTCGCCGGTCCCGCACAACCTGCCGCGCGCGATCGCGATGACGCGGCTCGCCGGTGGCCGCGATGGCATCGACGCGGTGACGCCGGAGGACTTCATCGGTCACGACACCGGGCCGGCGGAGCGGACCGGCATGATGGCGCTGGCAGCGACCGAAGAAGTCGCGATCCTGATCGTTCCCGACGCGATGAAGTTCTACGAGCGCGAGCCCGGGCCCGCGGGCGAGCTCAAGGCGCAGCGGCTCCAGGACCAGATGATCTCGATCTGCGAGAACCAGAAGGATCGCTTCGTCATCCTCGACATCCCGCAGAGCAAGGACATCGAGTGGGTCCGGAGGTGGCGGCGGCGAACGGATAGCTCGTTCTGCGCCTACTACTTGCCCTGGCTTCGGGTGACCGGGCCCGACGACAAGGACCGGGTCGTCCCGCCGTCGGGCTTC
>DAIRFU010000098.1:0-14264 GCA_036794935.1 Kofleriaceae bacterium
CCACCCGCGGCAATAACCTCCGCGGCTCGTCGGGGTTTCTCGCGCATGGGCCGCCATGACGCCGGTAGGGGTGCAGCGTAGGTGCCAGGCGGATTTCGCCGAGATCCCTGGAGCTTGCAAAGTGCGCCGCGCGCCAGCGCTCGGTGTGGCGCACTGTCGCGCTCCACCGGGCAGCAATTCCCGGACTCCCGCGCTAACTCCAGGAACCGCAAGGGCCGCCGCAGTTGGTATCGGCCGTGCAAAGGGTCCCAGACGTCATCGGGGAAACGCGAAGCACTCTCCCGATAGCTCCCAACATCTCGATCGCCGTCCTGTGCTTGTGTTCCACCCGCGCAGGCCGGACGGCCTGACCCCCGCGCCCCCCAGCGCGGGTCCCGCCGGTGCGCCTCCCCCAGGTTCACCGGCGGTTTTTTTTTCGGCGCTACTCGAACAGCTCGTGGGTGGCGGCGACGGCACGCGGACCGAGTGCGACGATCGATGGATCGTCGGGCTTGAGGGTGCCGAGCAGCACCTCGCGCCACTTCGCGTGCAGGCGGCGCGCGAGCGGGGCGGCGTCGCCGACCGGCGGGATCGGGAGGCCGGCGACCCACGCGAGATCGTCGCCGAACACGTCGAGCATCCAGTCGCCGGGCGGCTGCGTATCGAGCGGCAGGAAGCCGAACAGCGCAGGGCGTGTCGGGCCGGGCAGGGTCGCGGCGAGGATGGCGAGGTCGGCGGCGCCGAAGCGCGAGGCGAGCCCGAGTGCGCGGGCAGCGAGATCGAGCCGGCGGCTCGCCGCCTCGTAGCGCGCGCGCTCGATCGCGAGGAGCACGGCCTGCTCGTGGCCGATGCGGGTGGCGTAGCGCGCGGGAGCGGCGACCGGCATCACGCGCGCCGGGACCTCGCCGAGGAGCTGGAAGCCACGGTCGCGGGGCAGCGCGCGCAGCAGATCGAGGCGGCCGAGCGCGGCGACATCGGCACCGACGATCCGATCGTCACGCAGCGTGTTGGCGACGATCGCGTCGGCCTGCTGGTCGGGCAGCGGCGGCACGAGCGAGAGATCCGGGCGCGCGCCGGCGACCGCCATCTCGTACTCGATCGCGGAGAACGTGGCCGTGCGCGTGGTGACGAACACGCCGGGGCCGGGCGGCAGCGAGCCGACCAGATCGGTCGCGAGCGCGGTCGGCGAGGTGCCCGGATCGGCGACGGTGAACGTGGGCCCGAGCGCGATCGCGATCGCGACGAGCGGCACGCCGGCGCCGAGTGCCAGCGCGTGGCGGCGGAGGCCCTCGAGCCCGGGCCGGGTCGCGCGCACGATCGCGCTCGGCACGATCGCCGCGCCGATCGCGAGCAGGACGAGCAGCACGGGGGCGCTCGCGCCGACGATGATCGCGTGACCGCCGGTGAGCGCGACGAGCACGGCGAGCCAGCGCGCGCCGGGCAGACCGGTGAGCGCGCCGAACCCGACGCCGAGCAAGCCGGCCCCGACGACGAGGGCGGCGGCGCCGCGGCCCGACACCGCGACCGCGGTCGCCAGGCTGCCCGCCGCGCCGGGGATGCCGCCCTCGGCGCCGAGCCACCACGCGACGACGAACAGGCCGAGCACGCCGAGCCCGATCGCGAGCAGCTCGCGGGCGCCGCGGCGCCACAGCCACGCTGCGATCGCGATCGTCAGCGCGGCGCCGAGCCAGGGCACGCTGCCGATGACGAGTGCGCATGTGGCGAGCGCGGCGGCGGCATCGCGGGGCAGCGCGGTGCGGGCGTAGCCGGCGGCGAACGCGAAGCTCCACGCGGCGCCGCAGGCGGCGAGCAGGGCAGGCGCGGCGAACGCGGTGGCCTCGCGAAACGGCGGCGCGAGCGCGAGCAGCACGACGGCGACCACCGACGCGGCCACATCGCGCGGCACGAGCGCGCGCACCGCGGCGACCACGCCGGCGAGCGTGAGCGCGCCGAGCAGGGCGGCGAGCACGCCGAGGCGAAAGCCGACCTCGCCCCACGGCATGAGCGCGGCGACACCGGCGAGCAGATCGTAGAGCGGCGCACCGGCGAAGTGATCCATGCGTGCGGCGAGCACGCCGTGCGCGGCAATCACGCCCCAGCCTGGACCGCCGCCGGCGTCGAGCACGAAGGCGACGAATGCGATCGCGAACACGATCGCCGGAAGGCTCGGTAGCTTCAGGCCTGGCACGCCGCCAAGGCTGCCACAGACGCGATATGATGAGCGTCTCGCATGGCCCAGATCCGGATCGTCGACGACTGGTTGCGCAGCCCGGCGTCGCCGCCCAGTCACTACCGATCCGTGATGGTGATCGCCGAGAAGTGGGCCGAGCAGCGCGTGCTGATGCGTGCGTACGCGCAGAGCCGCGATCAGACGATGCCGACGATCCTGCTCCACGCCGTCGAGCTCGCGATCGGTCCCGCCGGGATCGACATCGACGGGCCGTGGGGCGTCCACTGCGGCGAGCACGCGCAGATGCCGCCGCAGGCGATCAAGACCGCGCTCGAGGACGCGGCGCGCCGGCTCGCCGGCAGCAAGGGCAACCCGCCGCGGCTCGTCGACGAATCGCAGACGTTCGATCGCGAGCCGACCGGCAACTGGGGGCCCGGGACGCCGCGCGTGCTGCCACAACGCACCGATCACCGGGCGCCGGCCGTCGATCATGTCGCGCCCGCCGGCGCCGCACGCGTCCCGCAGGCGCAGATCGCGACGTACGTGCCGCAGGCGCAGCCCGCACGTCAGACGCCGCAGGCGCACCCCGCGATGGCGGCTCCGTCGAATCCCGAGCTGCGCAAGACGCCGCTGCCGCGCCGGCCCAGCGGCAAGACGCGGCCGCCGCCGACGAGCGTGCGAACCGCGCTCGGCTACACGTCGGGCTCCGGAGCGCAGTCCGCGATCGTCAAGCTCGGGCTCGCACCGAACGTGTCCGCGCGGCTCGGCAGGCTCGTCGAGCGTGTCGTGCCGGCTGATTTCACGATCGACTCCGGTGAGCGGCGCGTGCTCAACGCGCTCGGCGAGCACGAGCTGACCGCGCGCGCGATCGGCCACATGCTCGATATCGCGGACGCGATGTCGTTCATGGAGGAGCTGACGAACAAGCTCGAGCTCTACGGTCTCGGCGACCTGATCGAGCCCGGTGAACCGCAGGGCGGCGAGCCGACGTACCGCATGCGGCGCTGACTTTTCCCGGGGGAGCACGGGGGCGGAGCCCCCGTGTGTGTGGTAACCAGTCGTGCCCCTATGCAGGTACGCATCGAAGAAGTGTCTCCCGTCGAGAAGAAGATGTTCGTCGAGATTCCGTGGGAGACGGTCAGCGAAAGACTCGGCAATGCGTATCGCGAGCTCGGCAAGGGCGTCGCGCTCAAGGGCTTCCGCAAGGGCAAGGTGCCGCGTCCGGTGCTCGAGCAGGTCTACGGACCGCGCGTCAACGCCGAGGTCGCGTACGAGCTGGTGCGCGAGTCGTTCTTCCGCGCGAACCAGGAGCACAACCTGGCGGCCGTCGCCGAGCCGCGCGTGGAGGAAGCCGCGCCGATCAAGAAGGGCCAGCCGTTCACGTTCGCCGCGATCATCGAGGTCCGCGGGGAGGTCGTGCCGCAGGACTACAAGGGCCTCGAGATCGAGCGCCGCAAGCTGAACATCGCCGACAGCGCGGTCGAGGAGGCGCTCGAGCAGCTGCGCCGCGAGCACACCGAGCTGCGCCCGATCGAGGGCCGCGAGGTCACCGAGGCCGGCGACATCGTCGGGCTCAGCATCACGGGCACGATCGGCGAGCACCAGATCAACCAGCCGCAGTTCGCGGTCGATCTCGACGATGTCGAGCGCGAGCCGCTCCCCGGCATTCGCGACGCGCTGCTCGGCATCCCGCTCGACACCAAGGACAAGAAGCTCGAGCTCACCGTCCCCGAGGACTACAAGGACGAGACGCTGCGTGGCCGCAAGGCCGACCTGACCGTCACGATCCTCGAGGCGCGCGCGAAGGACGTGCCCGCACTCGACGACGAGTTCGCGAAGGATACCGGCAAGTCCGACACCCTCGACGGGTTGCGCGCGGCGCTGCGCAAGGAGCTCGAGGATCGCGAGAGCGAGGTGATCGATCGCGAGGCTCGCGAGGGCGTGCTGCGCGAGGTGATCAAGAAGAACCAGATCCCGGTCGCGTCGTCGCTCGTCGAGCGCGCGGTCGAGATGCAGTATCAGCGGCTGCGCCAGATGCTCGGCATGAAGCCGGAGCGCAACGCGCAGGTCCCCGACGATCTCAAGGACAAGATGCGGCCCGCCGGCGCCGACGAGGTGCGCGGCCAGCTCCTGCTCGAGGCGATCGCCGACAAGGAGAACATCTCGGTCACCGACGAGGAGATCGGCAAGCACGTCGAGGAGACCGCGAAGGCGCGCAACGTCGCGCCCGCGAAGCTGCGCGCCGAGTGGCAGCGCGACGGGCGCCTCGATTCGGTCACGTACTCGCTGCGCCAGGAGAAGGTCCTGAAGTTCCTGGTCGAGAACGCGCAGGTCACCGAGGTCGAGAAGCTTTCGCAGCCCGGCACGCCGGTGCCCGAGGGCCCCGACCACGATGAAGAGGGCCACGTGCACGGCCCCGACTGCGACCACGACCACTGATTCCGCCGATCTCTGCTGGAATTTCGCGGTGTAGCGCCTGAGGCGCATTTCAGGCGCCGCGCCAATCCTGGCGTTACATTGCGGGCCATGGAGACCGACAAGACGCAACCGGGGATGAGCGGGCCGCACCCGACCATCTCCCAGCTGCGCAATACCAGCGAGCCGGCCATCCACGACCACCTCGCGTCGTGCTCGATGTGCCGTTCGGTGGTGGCGGCCGATGGCGACGACACGCCGATCCCGCTGGACTTGCCGAAGGGTCTCGTCAGCGAGACCGCGTTCAAGTGGCCCTCCGATCCGATCGCGCGCGGCGGAATGGCGGCGATCTTCGCGGGCGAGGACCGCCGCCTGGGCCGCACCGTGATCCTGAAGACGCCGCGCGAGGACGAGAACCTCCCGGCCGGCATGGCGGAGATGTTTCAGCGCCGCGTCACCGCCGAGGCGCGCGTGCTCGCGAAGCTGCAGCACCCGTCGATCGTGACGATCTACGAGCTGGGCAAGGCGAGCGTCGGCTGGCCGTTCTGCGTGCTCGAGCAGGTCGACGGCGTGTCGCTGCGCGATCGGCTCGACGAGCTGACCGAGGCCGAGGACAAGCTGCAGCACCCGTGCACGCAGGAGCGCGTCGAGCTGCTGTCGAACCTCGTCGCGATCGCCGAGGCACTCGCGTACGCGCACGAGCGTCGGGTCGTGCACCGCGACGTCACGCCGAACAACATCCTGCTCGGCAAGCGCGGCGAGGCGACGCTGATCGACTGGGGCATCGCGCGCGATCTCGACGCGCCGGGCGGCCTCGAGCCGTCGCTACAGGACATCTCGCCGTCGGCGACCGGCCGCATGGTGACGATCAGCGCCGGCAGGCCGCCGTACCTGCCGCTCGAGCAGTCGCAGGGCCGCAAGGCGGATCCGTCGTTCGACGTGTACTCGTTCGGCATCACGCTCTACGAGGTCGTGTCGGGCAAGACGCCGTTCGTGTGGAACGCCGCGTCGTCGGCGGGCGGCCGCACCGCGCAGATCGACGCGTTCATGGCGTGGCTGCAGTCCGACGACGACATCCCGCCGGCGATGCCGAAGGACACCGAGCTGTCCGGGATCATCGCGAAGGCGATGGCGCGCAAGCCCGAGGATCGGTTCACCGCCGACGGGCTGGTGCGCGCGCTCAAGCAGTACCTGACCGGCGATCTCGTGTTCTCGCATCGCTACTCGCTGACCGGCCGGATCGCGCGGTGGGCACGGCGCCACAAGGCCGCGACGCTCTCGGTCCTGTTCATCGTGATGTTCGCGATCGGCAGCGTGTTCGTGTGGGGCGAGCTGTCGCGCAAGGCGCGCGAAGAGGCCGAGCTGCGCGCGCTCGCCGCGCAAGCCCAGGTCGACGCGAGCGAGAAGGCGCGCCTCGCCGACGAGGCCAGCCGCGATGCCGAGGCCGCGAACCTGCGCGCCGAGGAGGCGGAGCGCGAGGGCAAGGACGCCCAGCAGCTCCGCGCACTCGCCGAGAAGAAGCGGCGGCAGGCCGAGAAGACGCGGCGCGAAGCCGAATCCGCGGCGGCCCAGGCGAAGGGCACCGCCGAGGATGCGCAGCGCCGGTTCCAGCAGGCGATGCGGGACAAGCGGGACGCGACCGAGGAGCGCGATATCGCGCTCGCGGTGCGCGATCAGGCCGAGCGCGAGCGCGATACCGCTCGCAGCGCCCAGGCCGCCGCCGAGCGCGAGCGCGACGCGTCACGCAAGGCACGCGAGGCCGCGTTCCTCGAGCGCGACGCCGCGAAGCAATCCGCCGCCGCGGCCGAGGCCGAGCGCAATGCCGCCCGCGCCGCGCGCGATGCCTCCGATCGCGAGCGTGAAGCCGCGCGTGCCGCCCAGGTCGCCGCCGAGAAGGAGCGCGATGCCGCGATCGCCTCCCGTGCGAACATCGAGCGCGAGCGTGACGAGGCGCGCCGCAAGCTCGCCGAGGCCGAGCAGCGCCTGCACGACCTCCAGCAGCAGCCGGCACCGAGGCCACCGCCGCCGGATCAGCCGCCGCCGGGCCCACCGTCGCCGTCACCGTAGGCGCCGCCTCCGGCTACGCGGGCGTGATCGCGAGGTCGGTGCCCATCCACTCGGCGATCGAGCGGAACTTGCCGTCGCCGATCACGACGTGATCGATGATCGGGATCCCGATGACGTCGCCGACGGCGCGCAGCCGCTGGGTGAGCGCGAGGTCCTCCGGGCTCGGCGTCGGGTCGCCGGTCGGGTGGTTGTGTGCGAGCACGCCACCGGCCGCCGCCATGCGCACGAGCGGCCGGAACACCTCGCGCGGGTGGACCTCGACCGCATGCACGCTGCCGCGCGCCACCTCGACGACATCGAGCAGGCCGTTGCGGATATCGAGGCCGAGCACCATGAACAGCTCCTGCTGCAGCCCCGCCATGCGCGGGCCGACGATGTGGAAGACATCCTCGGGGTGGCCCAGCATCGCCCGGCGCTGCTCGCTCTCGATCGCGCGGCGGCCGAGCTCGAAGGCGGCCGCGATGCGGGTCGCGCGCGCGGTACCGACGCCGGTGACGAGCGACATCTCGCGGGGCGAGGCACGCGACAGCGCGGCGACGCTGCCGGTCGTCTTCACGAGCTCGCTGGCGACCGCGAGCGCGGGCCGATCGCGCACCCCGGTGCCGAGCACGATCGAGAGCAGCTCTTCATCACCGATCGTCTGGGCGCCGCGGGTCCACAGGCGTTCGCGCGGCCGGTCGTTCGCGGTCGTCGTCGTCATGCGCGCGAGCTCAGCAAGGCTCGCGCGAGCGCGCGGCCGAGCGGCGACGCGAGGTTGCGACGGGCATCGGCCGAATGCCGGTCGAGTGCAGCCGGCATGCGGACGCCGTGGCCGCCGGTCGGCGCGTCGGCTGCGCCAGAGCCCCGGCCGATGCGGTCGCCGAGCTCGGCTATCGCGATTGGGACCACCAGGCGCGCTGGTACGTGTCGATCGCGGGCACGAAGCTCAGCGAGGTGTTCTCCGACGACTGCCGATCGTGGCGCCGCGCCCTCACCGATTCTTGGCGACGATGCTCGCGTTCAACAGCGTGGCGAAACCGATCCACGCAAGATACGGGCTCATGAAGATGGCTGCGTGCCCATCGACCTTGCGGGCCGACGCAGCATACGCTGCGGCCGCCGCGTCCAGCGCGCAGATATCGACGAGTGCGAGCGCCGGCCGGCGCGCTCCGAAGAACAGAGGCGTCCACCCGGCATTGAGCGCGAGCTGGACACCCCAGAGCTTCAACGCCCGACTCCGTTGCCGGGATTGGGGCGCTCTCATCACGCGCCAGCCCGAGTATGCGATCGCGCCGTAGAGGATCGTCCATACCGGACCGAACATCCAGCTGGGTGGCTGGAACGACGGCTTGCGCAGTGCGCGGAACCACGGCCGGGTCGGTTTGCCCTTGCCGAGCATCGTGAGTCTTCCGATCACGGCGGCAACGGTCACCGCGGCCGTCAAGCCGAGCGCTGCGAGTACACCGCGCGTCGGCGACCGGGTGTGATGGGCAGCGTGCTCTTCGCCAGCTGACAAATCGCGCAGTTCGTGGGTCATTCGCCAGAACCTTGCAAGGCGCATTCTTGCGGCCCGTGGCCTGCGCAGTAGTACGACAAGCCGTTCGGATCGTAGTCCCGAGGATCTCGAGGGCCGTGCGAGCTACGGTCGCGGCGGGGAGGGCGGAATCAACCGATCGATCGCGGCGAGGTAGCGCTCGGCCTTGCGCCGCGCGAGCTCGTTCGAGAGTCGGCGCTCCGGCCATCGGGTGACGTCGGCCGCCAGCACCTTCTCGAGTGTGGCCTTGAAGCGCGCGCGGTCCCGGTTCGCGACCAGCGTGCCACGCGCGAACATGACGTCGACGAGGAGCGCTCCCTCGCCGCACTGGCCATGCGCCCGGGCGAACCAGGCGCTGCCGTCGGCTCCGCCGAGAAACTGGCTGCGGCCGGCTTCGAATGCGCCGAGGAGTAGCTCCGCGTCGCTGTCGTGAAAGCCGGGGGCGAGCGCGATGCTCCGCTCGAGCCCGCGGATGATCGCGGCGAGCCTGCCGATGTTCTTCATCGGATCGAGCGCGAGCGTGACGGCGTCCGCGGTGGTGATCCACAGCAGCTGCGGGACCTGCTCGCGGGTCGCGGCCGCGACGCGCGCGGACCAGGCATTGCCCCCGGTTGCCCGCGCGGCTCGCCACGCCGCGGGCAGCAGTTCGAGGTTCGCATCGACGCACGCGCCGGCGAGTCCACGGACACGCGCGTTCAGTCGAGCGGCTTCCTCGGAGCGACCGCGCAGATGTGCGTCCTCCCAGTCATCGAACACGAACGCGACCGCGTACTGGCAGAGCGCGTCCGCGTGCAGTAGCCGGAAGCCGCGGTGGTCGGGATAGGCGAGCGCGAATGCTTCGAGCTGCACGATCCCACCCGGGATGGCGGCGCGCGCGAGCTCGAGATCGCTCAGCTCGCGCGCCGCGATCCGCGACTGCTCGAGGATCCGGTACGTGCTGTCCGCAGCCTGCTTGTCGATGAACCCGCGGCAGGCGGCAAGCGAGACGATCAGCGCGGCGGTGATCGCGCGTGCCATCAGCAGGGCGCTCATGCTGCCTCGCGAGGCGGCGCTCCGGCGTGCCGCGCGACGACGGCTTCGAGCGCGTCGACCGCGGCCGTCGGCGCATCGTAGCGTGCACACTCATCCGCGAGCTGCTTCGAGCGCGCAGCGAACGTCGGGTCCGCGAGGACCCGGCGAACGGCGCGGCGGATCGCCCGCGGCCCCGGGCGGCCGGTGCGCAAGTCGATTCCGGTACCCGACCATGCGACGCGTGCCGCGATCTCGGGCTTCTCCTCGCTGCCGCCGGCGACGACCATCGGCACGCCGTGGCCGAGCGCCATCTGCACGCCGCCGTAACCACCGTTCGTGACCATGACGCGCACGTAGGGCAACAGCGCTTCGTAGGGCACGTAGGCGGCCACACGTGCGTTGGCAGGCAGCTCGATCCCGCGCTCGGCCCCCAGCTCGATCCCCAGCTCGGCGGACGACGCGCCGGTCGTCGCGACCACGAGCACGTCTTCGTTCGCGAGACCGCGCAGCGCGGGCACCACGAGCTCGCGCGGTGCGGTCGCCAGCGTGCCCTGCGTGACGAGCACGACCGGCCGCCCCGTCGCCCGCGCGGTCTCGAGCTCTCCCCACCACCCGGGGAGCTCGCTCTCGACGGGCGCTCGCGGTACGAGCGGCCCGATGAAGCGAACCTGCGCTGGCAGATCGCGGCGCGGGTACTCGAAGCCGGGGATCGTCGGCTGCAGGAACAGATCGGGTGCGAGCACGTCGAAGTACGTCGTGTCTCCTGCCGGTAGGCCGACGGCGAGGCGTCCCGCCCGGAACGCGCGGTTCACGCTGCGGAACACGATCCGGTTGATGACCCACGTGACGAACCGATACACGGCACGATCGAGGTCGTTCTTCGCGGGTGGTCGCGCGGCACCGAAGGGTGCCGTGTCCACGCTGGGGATCACGAGCGCGCTGATCCCGAGCCCCGCCCACGCCAGCTTGCGAGTCTCCGCGAGCAGTGCCGCGCCGAGGTGGGCCTGGTCGGCGAGGATCAGGTCGGGCGCGTGTGAGGCAGCGAGGGCTTCGAGATCGCGCAGCTGCGCGCCCATCGCTCCGATGAACAGCTCGCACAGCAGCGCTCGTACCCGCGCCAGCCCGCGCGTGCCGCGTAGCCCGGGTAGCTGTTCGTCGAGCCGCGCATCGTCGAGATCCGGCGCCGCCTGGGTGGGCGCGTACCGCGCACCCGTTGCCTCGATCTGGGTCGCGAACTTGCGCGCGCCGTACCAGATCACCTCGTGACCGCGTTCGACGAGCGCGCGGACCACGAGCAACATCGGGTGAACGTGGCCCGTCAGCGGGACGGTGGCGACGAGGACGCGCATCTCACGTACCTTCCTGGCGGCTCGCGCCCATCCATGCCCGATGATCGAGGTACCACGCGATCGTGCGCCACAGCCCTGCGGCGAAGCTCACGACCGGACGCCACCCGAGCTCTCGCTCGAGCTTCGTAGGATCGATCGCGTAGCGAAAGTCGTGGCCAAGACGATCCGCGACAAACGTGATCTGGTCGTGGTAACGCGGACCCGGCGCGATCTCCGCGAGCAGGTCGCAGATCAGGCGCACGACGTCGAGGTTGCGGCGCTGCTCGCGCGCACCGACCAGGTACACCTCGCCGAGCCGTCCACGCGCGATCACCGCACGTAGAGCCGCACAGTGATCGGTGACATAGATCCAGTCACGGACATGGTGGCCGGTTCCATAGACGGGCAGCGGTAGGCCTGCGAGCGCGTTCGCGATCGTCAGCGGGATCAGCTTCTCGGGGTACTGGTACGGCCCGTAGTTGTTGGCACAGTTGGTGACGATCGCCGGGAACCCGTACGTGCGAACGAATGCGGCGACGAGGTGATCGCTCGCGGCCTTCGATGCGGCATACGGGGAACGTGGCGCATAGGCGGACGCCTCGGTGAACGCTCCATCGGCGCCGAGCGCTCCGAAGACCTCGTCGGTCGAGATGTGGATGAACCGAAACCTCGCTACAGCGTTCGTGGCGAGGTAGCGGCGACACTCGTCGAGCAGCGTGGATGTCCCGACCACGTTGGTGACAATGAATTCGGTGGGCGAATCGATCGAGCGGTCGACGTGGCTCTCCGCCGCGAAGTGCACGACGATCTCGGGACGAAGACCGGCGAGGATCTCGCGCACGCGAGCGCCGTCGGCGACGTCGCCGCGCGCGAGCGTGAAGCGCGGCTCCCCGGCGAGCTCGGCGAGTGACTGCGGATTCGCGGCATAGGTCAGCTTGTCGAGGACCACGACCTCGCAACCCGGCTCGCAGGCGAGTAGCTCGCGTACGAAATTGAAGCCGATGAATCCGGCGCCGCCGGTGACGAGATAGCGCGTCATCGCCGGTCCACCTCGGCCGACAGCATGGCGCGGAGCCCATCGCGCCACGGCCGGATCGGGATCCCGAGCCGGCGAGCCCTCGTGGTGTCGAGCACGGTGTACCTCGGTCGCCGTGCCGGACTCGACCGGTCGGTACTCGCGATCGGCTCGATCCTCTCGCACACGACCGCCGCGCGCCGCCCGAGCTCGCCGACGATCGCCTCGGCGAAGGCGTGGCGCGATACCGGCCCGTCGCCGCACACGTGGACGACGTCGACGGCGGGGCGCTCGCGCGCGAGCTGAAGCAACGCGTCGGCGAGATCGTCGCCCCACGTCGGCGAGCCGTACTGATCGGCGACGACGCGGAGCACGCGCTGTTCGCGCGCACGGCGCACGACGGCGTGCACGAAGCCAGACCCGTGCCGCCCGAACAGCCATGCCGTGCGCACCACGGTGCCACCCGACGCGCGCACCACACGCTCGCCTTCCGCCTTGCTGATGCCGTACGTGTTGACCGGCGCGGTCGGATCGTCCTCTCGATACGGCCGCGTCGCGCTGCCGTCGAACACGTGGTCGGTCGAGACGTACCACAGTGGTATCCGGCACTCGGCGCACGCGCGCGCGACGAGCTCGGCTCCGCGCGCGTTGACCGCCCAGGCGCGCTCGCGGTCCAGCTCCGCGCGATCGACGTCGGTGAACGCCGCCGCGTGGATCACCGCGTCGGGTCGATGCGCGGCGAGCGCGGCCGTGATTCGTGCAGGGTCGGTGACATCGAGCGCATCGCGGCCGAGCGCCACGATCTCGACCGCGGTCGCGGTGCCGCGGCGGAGCAGGCAGCGCCCGAGCTGACCACCTCCACCGGTCACGATGACCTTCACTCCGCGGCTCCCGGTAGCGCCGCGTCACGCAAGGGCGGCGCGATCCCATCGGCAGGCGACAGGATCGGCGTACCGTCGAGGGGCCACGCGATCGCGAGCTCGGGATCGTCCCAGCGGATCGCGTGACTGTCCGACGGCTCGTAGACCGCCGAGCACTTGTACGCGACGGCCGCGGTGTCCGATAGCGCGAGGAAGCCATGCGCGAAACCGGGTGGGATCCACAGCTGCCGGTGGTTGTCGGCGGACAGTATCGTTCCCAGCCAGCGGCCGAACGTCGGCGAGTCTCGACGGATATCGACGGCGACATCGAACACGAGACCCTGCGTGACCTGCACGAGCTTGCCTTGCGGCCGACGCAGCTGGTAGTGCAGGCCGCGTAGCACGCCGCGACGCGAGAACGAGACGTTGTCCTGGACGAGCTCGGCGTTGGCTGTGATGCCCGCCGCCGCGTATCTCTCGCGCTGATAGGTCTCGACGAACCAACCGCGCGCATCGGTGAACACCCGCGGCTCGATCACGAGGACGCCCGCGAGCGAGGTCGCGAAGACGTTCATGTACGGCCTCCTGCGAGCAGTGCTTCGAGGTAGCGGCCGTAGTCGTTGCCACGGTAGGTGCGGGCGAGCCGCTCGAGCTGGCCGGCATCGATGAGGCCGAGGCGGTACGCGATCTCCTCGATACAGCTCACCTTGAGCCCCTGCCGCTTCTCGACGACGGCGACGAAGGTCGCGGCTTCGAGCATCGCGTCGCAGGTCCCGGTGTCGAGCCAGGCGGTGCCGCGACCGAGGAGGTGCGCGCGCAGCTTGCCGGCCCGCAGGTATGCGCGATTGACATCGGTGATCTCCAGCTCGCCGCGCGCGGACGGGCGCAGCTCGCGTGCGATCTCGACGACGTTGCCGTCGTAGATGTACAGGCCGGTGACGGCGAGCGGCGAGCTGGGCCGCGCGGGCTTTTCGACGATGTCGATCACGTGCCCGCGCGCGTCGAGCTCGGCGACGCCGTAGCGCTGCGGATCGCGGACGGCGTGGAGAAAGACCGTCGCGCCGTCGTTCGCCGCCACGTCGCCCGCGAGCTGCGTACCCAGCCCCTGGCCGTAGAAGATGTTGTCGCCGAGCACCAACATCACCGACTGACCGGCGAGGAAGTCGGCGCCGATCGTGAAGGCCTGCGCGACTCCTTCGGGCCGCGGTTGCGACACGTGGGAGAGCGAGATTCCCCACTGCTGCCCGTCGCCAAGGAGCTCGCGAAACCGCGGCAAGTCGGATGGTGTCGAGATCACGAGGACGTCGCGGATCCCGGCGAGCATCAGCGTCGCGAGTGGGTAGTGCACCATCGGCTTGTCGTAGACGGCAAGCAGCTGCTTGCAGACGCCGGCAGTGATCGGATGGAGCCGCGTGCCACTACCCCCGGCGAGGATGATGCCCTTGGCCGTCATGCGCGCTCGAGAGCAGGGTACGGCGTGCCGCAGGGATCGCCTAGCGCGCGAGCGACTGCGGCATGCTGCAGCATCCTGCCTGCGAAGCGCGCACTCCGAGGCAGCCCGCCCCGCGCTCTACGTATCTCTACGCGAGAGCGATCGACGGCCCGGAACGTGCGTAACCCCGCCGCGTGGCGGCCATCGAACGCTCGAGGCGTGACGACTACGACTACGCGCTCGTCGGTGGCGGCCTGCAGAACGGGCTCATCGCGCTCGCCGTGCGCGCGTTGCAGCCCGGCGCGCGTATCGTGATGATCGAACGCGGCGAAGCGCCGGGCGGAAATCACACCTGGTGCTTTCATGCACGTGACGTGTCGCCACGCGCGGCCGCGTGGATCGAGCCCATCGTCGTGACGCGATGGCCCGGATACGACGTGGCGTTCCCCGACCACGCACGCCAGCTCGATACAC
>DAIRFU010000650.1:0-4051 GCA_036794935.1 Kofleriaceae bacterium
CGCGCTCGCCCGCGCCGGTCACGGCCACGACGCGATCCGCGTGCTCGCCGCACACGAGCGCAGCGATGCGCCGCGCCTGATCGGCCGCGTGCTGTGCGAGGCGGAGCGGTTCGCCGAGGCGGTGCCGATCCTGCGGTACGCATCGCGCAGGTTCCGGGCCGCCGAGGACTGGGCGCTGCTCGCGACCGCGGCCCACCGTGCCGGCAATGACGCGGTCACCGCCGAGGCCGGGCGCCGCGCCGTCCAGCTCGGCTGGACCGATCCGGAGGTGCTGACCGCGCTCGCCACGAGCCTCTACCGGCTCGGCGAGTTCGTCGAGTGCGAGAAAGCCGCGCAGCCGCTGATCGCGCACCGTGGCCTGCACCGGGACATGCGCGTCGTCGGCCTGCACGCGATGGCGCGGGCACTCGCAGGCCAGGGTCGCCACGTCGACGCCCACCCGTACGCGAAGGAAGCCGCGCGCCTCGGCCCGAAGGGTGATCTCGCCGCCGAGCTGATCGAGACGATGGATTGCATCGTCGCACAGCAGGCGCCGCCGACGCGGGCCTCCGCCGAGCAGTCGATGGAGCGCCGCGCGTGGGCCGACCTCGAGGCCGGCAACTTCGACGCGCTGACCGCAGCGATCACCAGTCCGTCGTGGGGCATCACGCGCGCCGCGCTCGCCGCGAACGAGTTTCGCACCCAGGACGAGAACGGCATCCCGGTCGCGCCGCGCGCGCTCGAGGCCGCCGTCGCCGTGCTCGCGCGCACCGTCGGCGCACTCCATCCCGATGCCGCGCTCGCCCGCATCCGCGCGCTGCGCATTCGCGATAACGCGTTCATCCAGATCGACGCGCCGCCGCCGCTCGGCCTGCGCTACACCGCCGAGGACTTCGAGCGCGCGTACCAGGAGCGCACGCGCCGGCCGCATCGCCCGAGCGCGCTGCAGAGCTACGCGCGCTGATCGTCACCGCGCGACGGCGCAGATCTCGCGGCGGTTCGACGGCAGGTGGCGCAGCTGCACGTCGGAGAACCCGAACCCCGCGATCCGATCGACGAGCGCCGGTAACTCGCGCACGAACGCCCAGTCGTTCAGCTTGAGCGTGAACACCGCGCCGCGTAGCGTCTCGCGCAGCCGCGGCATGAGTCGCGCGATCTCGTGCAGCGCGACCTGCGGCGCCAGGTTGACGTCGACGAGCAGCCAGTCGACGCGCGCCGGCAGCTGCTCCCAGCGCAGCGCGCCGACCTTGATCGGCAGGTGATGCACGCCCGGGAGCGCGCGCACCTGCGGCGCGAGCTCGCCGGTATCCACGCCCCATACCTCGAGCCCGCGTCGCGCGAGCGCCATCACCGCGCCACCCGGCGCTGCGCCGATCTCGAGCACGACCTGCCCCGCCACGACCGGGAGCTGCGCCCACGCGATCGCCTCTTCGATCTTCGCGAACGCACGCGATGGCGCTTCCGCAGGAACGTCAACCGCGATCGCCCCGCCGGCCTCCGGCAGATGCGCGCGGTCCTGGCGATGCATCCCGAGCCAGGCCGGCTCGCCCTCGGCGACGATCACGTCCGCGACCAGGTCGCCGTCGATCGCACGCCCACCCGGCAAGCCTTGCAACGCGTCGCGCCATGGTGTGAGGTCGGTCGCCGCCTCCGGATCGCGCGCGAACACGTGAGCCCGGGTCGCCCCGTGTTGCGCAAGCTCGTGCGCGACCGCCTCGGGATTCTTCGCAGCTCCGATCGACGCTCCCCAAACCCGCGCAAACACGCTGCCCGGCGCATCATCGGGAGCGATCTCGGCCTGTGATTTGAACGTGACCAGGCCGGGGCGCGAGTACGCGAAGCGCAGTTCCGGGCGCCGCTGCGCGATATCGAGCTTCACCGCCGGCTCGAGTCCGGGCAGGCACGTCGCGAAGGCGAAGCTCGTCACGCGCGCACCATAGCGGACTCGACGCCGCACTCCTGATAGGAGCGGCACATTCGTGCCAGCAGCGGCAGATTCCCTGTCACCACCGTTATGAATATCGTGGCGCCTTCCAACCCCCGAGGTAGTCATGCCAGCGAAGTTTTCTATTCTTGCCCTCGCCGCGACCCCGTTCCTCTCGATCGCGCTCGCGTGCGGCGGCGACGACGACGGCGGCGGTGGCGGCATCCATGTCGTCGATGCGAACAACGGCGGCGGCGGCAGCGACAGCGGCAGCGGCTCCGGCTCCGCCGACTGCTTCGTGGATCCGTCGCACACGCCCTCGTTCGGCTCCGACACCCAAGCCGCCTCGACGAGCGGCAGCGGCGCGAGCGGCGCCGATGCGCATGCCGAGTCCTGGCAAGGCCTCCTCAACACCGACGCGGCACCCGATATTGTTCAGCTCGAGCTCTACGCCGGGTTTGGACTCTTCGCCGGCAAGGACATCGCCCCCGGCACCTACCCGCTCACCGGCGACGAGCTCAACTACGCGAGCTGCGGCGTGTGCGTCCGCATCTTCGCCGATGCAACGGAGCAGGCGCTCGGTGCGCAGTACTTCGCGACGGGCGGCAGCGTGACCCTGTCGAGCACCACCGGGAACCTGGTGGGGACGCTCGACAACGTGACCTTCACGAAGGTCACGATCGCGGATGACTTCACCTCGACTCCGGTGGGTGATGGTTGCGAGACCGTCATCACGGCAGCGAGCATGGATACGCCACTCGTGGAGGACATGGGCAGCGGCAGCGGCAGCGCCACGGCGGGCGCGTCGGCGCGCCTGATCGGTTCCGTCCCGGTCGTGATCCGCAACCGCCGGCACTGAGGGCTGCCGGCTCCGGCATTCGGCTGGCCGCGCAAAGGATCTCCCGTGATGAAGATGCAAACCGGCGCGTTCGTCGGACACGCAGGGAAGTCCGTTCCGCACCTCATGTAGATCCATGCGAGGTGCGGGCCGCGCACATTCAAGCTGCTACCCGACGTGAGGTCCGCGGCTGACACGCTATGGTGCACCCGCGATGTACCGCTTCTTCTACTGGCTCGTGCTCAGCCGCCTGCCGGCGGAGGGCACGCATCGCGCTGCCTTTGCGTTGCTCCGCGCAGCCGTTGCGGTGCCGGGTGTGCGGGCGCTGATGCAGCGATTGCTCGCGCCACGCGATCCGGTGCTGCGCGTCCATGCGTTCGGCCGCGAGCTCCCCGGCCCACTCGGCCTCGCCGCGGGGTTCGACAAGGATGCGAAGGGCGTTGGCGCGCTGCTCGCCTCGGGTTTCGGCTTCGTCGAGGTCGGTACGGTCACCGCCGAAGCGCAGCCAGGCAATCCCAGGCCGCGCCTGTTCCGCTTGCCGCGCGACCGCGCCCTGATCAATCGCATGGGTTTCAACAACGACGGTGCCGCGGCAGCCGCACGCCGCCTCGCGCACCGCCCCGCCGGCACGGTCGGTATCAACATCGGCAAGACGAAGCGCGTCAGTGAGGCCGAGGCACTCGCCGACTACACGGCCAGCGCGCAGGCACTCGCGCCGCTCGCCGACTACCTCGTCGTCAACGTCAGCTCGCCGAACACGCCCGGCCTGCGCGACCTGCAGAGCGTCGAGAAGCTGCGCCCGTTGCTTCAGGCGGTTCGCGCCGCGTGCGATCTCGCGTCCCCGTTGCGCCGGGTTCCTCTGCTCGTCAAGATCGCGCCCGACCTCGCTGATTCCGATATCGATGCGATCGCGGCGCTCGCGCTCGAGCTCCAGCTCGACGGCATCATCGCGACGAACACGACCATCGCGCGCACCGGGCTGTCGACGCCCGCCGACGACGTCGAGGCGCTCGGCGCCGGCGGCCTTTCTGGTTCACCGCTCAAGGCGCGCGCCCTCGAGGTCCTCCGCCAGCTGCGCGCCCACGTGGGCACGAAGCTCGTGTTGATCGCAGTTGGTGGCATCGAGACGGGCGACGATGCGTGGGAGCGCATCCGCGCCGGCGCCACCCTTGTCCAGGCCTACACCGGCTTCATCTATGGCGGCCCGCTGTGGCCGCGCCGCGTGCAGCGCGAGCTTGCCGCTCGCGTGCGCGAGGCCGGTCTGTCATCGATCGAGCAGGCGATCGGTGCGACCGCGGACCCCGCGGCAG
>DAIRFU010000651.1:0-4048 GCA_036794935.1 Kofleriaceae bacterium
CGACCACGCGAACATCGTCCACACGATCGATCTGGTCACCGCGGGCGGCGAGTACTTCATCGTCATGGAGTACCTGCCGGGCGGCGACCTGCGCACGCTGCTCAAGAAGGCCAAGCGCCGTGGCAAGCGGTTCTCGCCGGCGGCCGCCATCTACATCTCGCGCGAGGTGCTGAGCGCGCTCGCGTACGCGCACTCCAAGCGCGACTTCGACGGCAACCCGCTCAAGCTGATCCACCGCGACGTGTCGCCGTCGAACATCCTGCTGTCGTATGCGGGCGAGGTGAAGCTGACCGACTTCGGCATCGCGAAGGCAGCGACGCACACGTCGCTGTTCTACAAGGTCAAGGGCAAGATCGGCTACATGTCGCCCGAGCAGGCGAAGAGCGAACCGCTCGATCACCGCAGCGATCTGTATTCGATCGCCGTGTGCATGTACGAGATCCTGACCGGCGAGCGACTGTTCGTGCACGCGGGGCTGACGACGAGCGCCGACGAGATCTACTCGCAGCCGGTACCGCTCCTGTCGAAGAAGCTGCCCGGCCTGACGCCAGACCTCGACGCGATCATGCAGAAGGCGCTGTCGATCGATCCGACCAAGCGCTACCAGACGGCGGGCGAGCTCCAGGAGGCGCTGATGCGGTGCGCGCATCGCAACGGCCTGCTGATGGCCGCACCCGAGCTCTCGCGCGAGCTACTCGAGGCGTGCGGGCCGACCGATCAGTGGCGCGGCGACGATGATGACGAGGACATGATCGACGTGCCGCGTGCTGGCACCGAGGTCTATGATCCGGGCGAGGACGACGACGACGACGAGCTGGACGTCGGCGCGTCGAGCCCGCTCTCGATTCACAGCATCGCGGCGCGCGCGAAGTCGCCCCCGCTCGGTGCCAAGTCGCCCCCGCTCAACACCAAGTCGCCGCCGCTGCGGGCGAAGACCGAGGTCGGCAAGTTCCACGGTGTCGAGCTGACCTCGATCATCAACATGATGGATCTCGACGATCGCGAGGGCTCTCGCCCGCTCGTCGATCTCGACTCCGGGCCGCGGCCGCACCCGAGCCCGCCCCGCCACGGCTTCGACTCCGATCCGTCGCTGATGTCGCTGGTGCGCTCGCTGCCCGCCGCCCAGGGCTTCGACGATCCGGTGTCGCCGCCACCCGGCCCGTTACCGACCCCGCAGCCAGCGGACGCCACGCCGACCTCGCCACGAGCGGCCCCGCCGCCGGCCGCGCGGCAGGCCCGGGCGGAGCGCCAGCCCGCGCAGCGCGCCCGGCGCAGCGGGCAGAGCCGCGCCGATCGCTCCGCGCTGCGGCCGTGGATGGTGATCGCGCTCATCATCGTGGTCACGATCGTGGTGACTTTGATCGTCGCGATGTCGGGCCCGAGCCTCGACGCCGGAAAGTAGGCGCGATCCTTATCGGATCTCTAGGGGTGGGGGTATAGACACCAGGGGCCGCGCGGGACTACCATGTGCTGGCCTACGGATGTCTCGCGATCGTTCCAATGTCACCGCGCTGCTCGACGATGCCCCGTCGTACTCGCGGCAAAACGCGGGCGGGATCTTCGTCGTGATCAAGGGTCCCGATCGCGGCGAGGCCGTGCGGCTCACGGGCGAGCCGGTATCGTTCGGCTCCGGTCCGCAGTGCAGCCTCGTGCTCACCGACAAGACGGTGTCGCGCAAGCACCTGGAGGCCTCGCTCGTCGGCGACGAGGTCGTGATGACCGACTGCGGCTCGACGAACGGCACGTTCATCCAGGGCTCGCGGTTCGAGCGCATCTCGATCGGCTTTGGCGCCGAGGTCAAGCTCGGGCGCACCGTGCTCAAGTTTTTGCCCGACGAGGAGATCGTCGATCCCGAGCCCAGCGCGCAGGCCGCGTTCGGGACGATCGTCGGCGGCGACACCAAGATGCGGCAGATGTTCACGCTGCTCGAGGACGTCGCCGCGACCAACGCGACCGTCCTGATCGAGGGCGAGACCGGCACCGGCAAGGAGCTGATCGCCGAGGAGATCCACAGCCACTCGCCGCGCAGGGACGGCCCGTTCGTCGTGTTCGACTGCGGCAGCGTGCCGCGCGAGCTGATCGAGTCGATGCTGTTCGGCCACGTCAAGGGCAGCTTCACCGGCGCGATCACGGATCGCCGCGGCGCGTTCGCCGAGGCCCACGGCGGCACGATCTTTCTCGACGAGATCGGCGAGATGGCGCTCGATCTCCAGCCGTCACTGCTGCGCGTGCTCGACAAGCGCGCGGTGCGCAAGGTCGGCAGCAACACGTACGAGAAGATCGACGTCCGCGTCGTCGCCGCGACGAACCGCGATCTGCGCGCGGAGGTCGCCAAGAAGGCGTTCCGCGAGGACCTCTACTACCGCCTCGCGGTGATCCGCGTCAGCGTGCCACCGCTGCGCGAGCGCGGCACCGACATCCCGCTGCTCATCCAGCACTTCGTCAACACGTTCGGCCCCACCCTGAACGTCACGTCCGAGGACATGGCGCGCCTCGTTCGCCACAGCTGGCCGGGCAACGTGCGCGAGCTGCGCAACGTGATCGAGCGCGCCTGCCTGCTCGCGCGTGGCTCGACGATCAACCTCGAGGACGCACTCGTCAGCGAGGCGGCCCCGAGCCTCGGTATTCGCACCGACCTGCCGTTCAAGGAAGCGAAGGGGCAGCTCGTCGAGCGCTTCGAGCAGGAGTACATCGAGGATCTGATGCGCCGCCACAAGATGAACCTGTCGGCGGCAGCGCGCGAGGCGCAGATCGATCGCAAGCACCTGCGCGAGCTGATCCGCAAGTACGGCCTCGATCCGCGGCATCCCAGCAGCGACGCCGGCGGCGAAGAAGAGCTCGATTAGCTCGCGCGCACCGCGTACGTACGCACCTTGATCTTGTCGAGCTGCGGCGTGCCGGCGGGCAACGGCCGTTCTTCCACGCTGCCCGCGCGGATCAGCGAGTCCAGCGCCATCACGAGCTTGCCCTGCGCCGAGAAGCCGGTCAGGCCGAGCTGCTCCATGATCTCCGGGATGGTCAGCGGGCCGCGCTCGCGCAAGAGCGGCAGCACCTCGAGCGCCGTCTTGTTGCCACGACGCTGAGACACCATCAGTGCGAGGGCGGCGGTGCCACCTGCGATTGCGCCGATCAGCCAGGGTTCCATGGCGACCGTCCATCAGCAGGCTTCGTGCCGGCCGCGCGCCGGGTGATTTCCGCGAGTTGCGCGCACGTGCACCAGGTGCAGCGCAGGTGCACCGCGGTCACTTGTCGATGCGAACGCGAAACGAGAGCCGGTCATCCTTGACGTAGATGTCCCAGCTGCGGCGCGAGTCGGTCACGATGTCGTAGACCTCGACGGTATGCGCGCCGATCACGGTATCGATGCGCTCGGTCGGGCACGTCATGCCCGTCGGCTTGCCGTCGACGTAGACGTAGTAGCGCTCCTTCGCCTTGCACTTGATGACCTTGATACCGGCGAAGCCGCCGCTCGGGGTCACGGCCTTGAGCGCGATGTCGAACTCGCCATGGCCGTCGACCTCGGCGACGTAGAGATCGTGCCCGGGCAGGAGCAGCACCATCGTGTGGCGATCCGAGGAACCGTCGAGCTCGACCGGGGTGGTGCCCTGATCGGCGCCGTCGATGAACACGCGCGCGCCCTTCGGCTTCGAGGTGATCTTCAGCTTGTCCGAGGGGGCGCTCGGCTTGACCTCGGTCGCCGGGCCGCCGGCATTCGTGGCCGCGACGACCGCCGCGGCATCCTGCGTCGCGGTGTCCTCCGCCGCGTCGGCCGGCGCGCTCGCCACGGTGACGGCCGCGTCCTTCGCAGCTGCCGCGACCGCGGCGCCGGCATCCGCGCGCAGTGCGGCGGTCCGGGCATCGGCGGTGTGGGTGGTCGCGACCGCCGCTGCATCGTGCGGCGCCTCGCTCGCGACCGCGCTGGTGTCGTGGTTGAGGTACCTCGTGTACGCGTACCAGCCGCCGGCGCCGAGACCGCCGAGCAGCAGCACGACGAGCACGACGAGCGGTGCGCGCGAACGACTCGCCGGCGCCGCGGGCCGCCCGGCGG
>DAIRFU010000652.1:0-4047 GCA_036794935.1 Kofleriaceae bacterium
GGCGAGCAGCGCGGTCGTGAACGACTCGGCCGAGCCGACCGCGACGACGCGGTGCGCGCCGCCGATCGCCGCGAACACGACCGGACCGGCGAGATCGTCGAGATCCTTCGCCGGTGCGTGCTCGAGGTCGCGCTCGCCCCAGCTCGCCGCGCTCGCCTGCACGAGCGGCTTCGCGGCGCCGGTCGTGACGACGGCGCGTGGCTGGAACCAGATCGTGCCGCGTGCCTGCGCGAAGCCGGCGTTGATCGGATGGTCGCTGTAGCCATCGAACACGAGCAGCGCCCCGCGCAGCTCGCGCATCGCGAGCGTCGGGTCGACGACGATCGCGGGTGGCAGGCCGAGCCCCTCGGCGGCGAGCACACCCTCGAGCTCGGTCGGCGCGAGCGCGGTGAGAGGTCCCTGCGTCGCCGACGATCCGGAGACCGGGCGAGCCGCCGCGGCGACGAGCAGCCCGCCGCCGCCGCGGACGAACGCCTGGATCGCGAGTGCCTCGCTCGCCGCGAGCGGTGTCGTCGGCCCGGCGACGACGACCACGTTGCAGCGCGCCGGGACGCCGTGACCGAGGTCGATGGTCTCGATCGCGATGCCATCGCCGCGCAGCCGGTCGGCGACCATCCGCCAGTCGGCATCGCCGTCGGCCTGCACCAGGGGCAGCTCGCCGTGGCCGGTCGTCGCGCACGCGGTCACCGGCACGGTGTGGACCAGCTGCGCGAACGCGCCGGTGATCGCCTGCTCGATCGCGACGCGCTCGACCGCGGCGGTGCCCTGCTCGTCGCGCGCGATCGATACCAGCTGGAGCCGATCGACCACGCGCCGCTTGCCGCCGAGCTCGACCACGACGCCGCCGTTCGAGGCGAGATCGGTGGGGCTGACGCCGGCGATGCGCGCCGCCGCGTCGACGCCGCCCGGCAGCGCGGCCGGATCGACGACGCGCACGTCGATCGGGCCGGCGGCCGCCATCCGGTGCGCGACGTGCTCGACCTCGGCGTAGATCGGCTCGAGCGCGGCGAGCGTCGGCTGCACGATCGTCAGCGTGGCGCGACCCGGCAGCTCGCCGATCAGCGCGACGGTCTCCGGATCGAGCGAGTTGCGACCGCTCGCGTCCCAGCCGAGCTGCAGCCGGTTCGCGACGCTGCCGGCGACGATCGCGATCGCGGCGACGAGCACGGTCGCGGCGCACCGGGCGCGCGAAGCACAGGCTCAGGCGGCGTCAGCTCGCGACGCCGCCGGCGGCCGACACACGCGAGCGCGACCGCGAGCGACAGCCCGGTCGCGGCGAGCCCGGCGACGAAGCAGATCGACGCCCCGGCGAGCTCGCCGCGCGCGAAGGTGGTGAGCTGGCCGCGCAGCGACAGCGTGTCGAGCACGCCGGCCAGTGCCGGGTGATCGATCGCGAGCTCGGGGAACGAGGCCGGCAGCTCGCCGATCAGGAACAGGCCGATGAGCAGCGCGAACCCGAGCGCGCCGGCGACCAGCGTCGTCGTCGCGGCGGCGCTGGCCGCGACCGTCCACGCGAGCAGCGCGGCGCCGACCGCGATCGCGCCGGCGTAGCCGGTGAGGATGCTCGCGACGTCCCAGCCCCCCTCGTCGACGCGAAACACCGCGACGACGATCAGGTACGCCAGCGTCGGCAGCCAGAGCAGCATGTAGATCGTCACCGCGGCGAGCCACTTGCCGACGACCGCGGCGCCCTCGCCGACCTGCGCGGTCAGCAGCAGCTCCCACGCGCCGCTCTTCTTGTCGTCCGCGATCGTGCGCATGCCGAGCAGCGTGAGCACGACGAGCTGGAGCACCCACGTCAACAGCGTGCCGGCGAGCTGCCCCTCGAGCAGCGCGCCGAGCGGAGCCGGCCGCCGCGGATCGGACAGCGCGCTGACCAGGCCGGCGAACGCGATGCCCTGCACCGCGAGGAACAGCCCGCCGATCGCGTACACGATCGGCGCGCGCAGCGTGACCTGGAGCTCGCGCCGCCACACCCAGTACGCACCGCGCAGGCGCCGCGCGTTCATGCGGAGGCCTCGAGCAGCTGGACCACGGCCTCGTCGAGCTTCGCCGTGCCGGTCGCGCGCACGAGGTTGTCGGGCGTGTCGAGCGCGACGAGCTTGCCATCGCGCAGGACCGCGATGCGCGCGGCGAGTCCCTCGAGGTCGGCGACCGCGTGGCTCGACACCAGGACGGCGCGCTGCTTCGCCGCCGCGACGAGGTGCGCGCGCAGCTCCTTGGTCTGGATCGGATCCATGCCGCTCGTCGGTTCATCGAGCACGAGCAGCGGCGGCTCGCCGAGCAGCGCGTCCGCCAGTCCCACACGCTGGCGAAAGCCCTTCGACAGCGTGCCGATCCGGCGCGTCGCCTCGGCGGTGATGTCGGCCGCCTCCATCGCCCGATCGATCGCCTCGCGATCCGCGATGCCCTTGAGCCGCGCGCGGGTCGCCAGGTGATCGCGGACCGTCAGCTCGCCGGGCGCCGGCGCGTGCTCCGGCAGATACCCGAGGCGGGCCTGCGCGCGCGCGCGATCGGCGATCGGCACGCCGTCGATCGCGATGTCGCCGGCATCGGGATCGAGGAAGCCGGTCGCGATCCGCAGGAGCGTGGTCTTGCCGGCACCGTTGCGGCCGACGAGCAGTACGGCCTCGCCGGTGTTCACCTCGAGCGAGACGTCGTCGAGCGCGCGGCGTGCTCCGAAGGACCTGGAGATGTGGCCGAGCGCGAGCACCCGTCAAGCATAGTACGCGCTGTCCCTGGTCGCCCTCTACGAGGATTCCTTCGGCGCCTCAGTCGCCGTCGGTCGGTCTCGCAAGCGGCAGCCGCATCACGAACGTCGTGCCCGTCGAACCCGACTCGACCGCGATCGTGCCGTGGTGGTCGTCGACGATCTTCTTGACGATCGCGAGGCCGAGGCCGGTGCCGCCCTTCTTGCCGGTCGCGAACAGCTCGAACAACCGGCCGCGCAGCTCGGGCGGGATCCCCGGGCCGCTATCGGAGACCGTCCACTGGATCTGCTCGCCAACCTTGTCGACGGCGACACGCAGCTTGCCGCCGGTTGGCATCGCCTCGACCGCGTTGCGCGCCAGGTTGTGGAACACGCGTAACAGCTTCTGCTCGTCGAAGTACGCGATGCCGTCGTAGCGCGCCTCGACCTCGAAGTCGATCGAGCGCCCCGCGACCGCCGCGCCCAGCTGCGTCGCGAGCTCCTCGGTGTAGCGGTTGACGTAGACCTTGCGCACGACGAGGTCGGTATCGCCGCGCGCGAACGCGAGCACCTCGCGCGTCATGCCGGCCATCAGATCGAACTGGCGCTGGATCTGATCGACGTACTGCTCGCGCTGCGGCGGCTCGTCGCACGCGGCCATCAGCTGCGCGTAGCCCGAGATGATCGTCATCGGCGTCTTGAGGTCGTGGAGCAGGCCGGCGAGCATGCGGCCGATCGAGGCCAGTCGATCGCGGTTGCTCTGCTCGCTGCGCCGGCGCGCGAGGCCGATCGCGCTCGCCGCCTGCGCGGCGATCAACACGAGCAGCTTGAGATCCTCCTCGCTCCACGGCCCGTCGCCGTCGCGCACGGTGCGGCGCTGGTCGATGATCTCGATGCCGCCGATCACGTCCTCGCCGTCGACGAGCGGCGCGACCATGATGTGCTGAGGTCGCACGCCGGACTCCATCGCGATGTCCTTCGCGTGGCGCGGATCGAGCGCGGGATCGTCGACGATGATCGGCGCGCGGTGGGAGATCGACCAGCCGAGCAGGCCGGTGCCGTGCGGCAGCGTGCGCTCGATCAGCTTTGGCGCCGCCGGGCCCTGCACGGTGCGGAAGCGCAGCGCGCCGTCGGGATCGACGAGCGCGATCGAGCCGGCACCGCCGCCGAGCACCGTGATCGCCTGCGCCAGGATGCGCGACAGCAGGTCGTCGAGATCGAGCGCGGCCGACAGCTCCTTCTCCACCTCGTAGAGCGCGTTGAGCTCGCGCTGGCGGCGCTCGAGCTCGCGGCGCGCTCGCGACAGCTCCTGGTTCTGCGTGACGAGCGAGTGGTAGAGGCGCGCGTTCTCGATCGCG
>DAIRFU010000653.1:0-4041 GCA_036794935.1 Kofleriaceae bacterium
GCGCATGCCCTTGTGCCCGGCGTCGGTCAGGCATTCCTCGAGCAGATCCTCGACGGGCGTCACCTTGTCGGGGATCTCGAGCAGCGCCTCGGCAGCGTCGCGCCGCATCGTCTCCTGCTCGAGCGTCTGCACGCCGCTGTCGAACTCGCCGACGGGGACCGCGTACCGCGGGCCGCTCGGCGCTGGCGGCGGCAGCGGGAGCGTGCCGGAGATCGCGACGGGCTTCACGGCGACGGGCGTCACGTGGACGGGCGTCGCGGGGACCGGCGTCGCGACGTCGATCGTGATCGCCTCGTCGACGATCACCGCCGGCGTGCGAGCCTCGGTCGCGAACGGCGCCTGCGGCCCCGCGTAGCCGGCACGCCTGAACTGCGGCCCGCTGCGCGGCGCCGGCTCCGGCGGCGACGTCGGAGTCGGTGACCGAACCGGTGCCGGTGGCGTCGGTGACCGGACCGGTGGCGGTGGCGTCGGGGGCAGCCCGAGCGCCTCGCCGGCGACCGGGTTCGCGCTCGTCGAGGTCTTCACGCCCGAGCGCCGTCCGGGCTCGACGACGCGCTCCTCGAGCGCCTTGCGCGCGGCCGATCCGGGCGGCGGTGGCGGATTCGTGCGGGGCTTGTCGCGCGGGGCTGGCGCGGCCGGCGCGACGCGCGCGGCTGGCGCGGCGGGCGCGGCCGGCGTGGCCGGCGTGGGGGTCGGCGTGTGCGCTGGTCTGGCGACCGGCGATGGCTGCGCGGCCTCGTCATCGAGCGACCAGCCCGAGGCCAGGTCAGCGATCCGATTCTTCGTCTCGTCCCCGAGACGACGCCGTGGCCGCTCGTCGTCCGGCACGGGGCGACGATAACATGGCTGAACCCCTGACTCTAACGAACGCCCCCAAACCCCGAAGTCAATGAGGTTGACAGCACCTGCCAATCAAGTTGACATGGTCGAGTGGCGGTGCCAACGGTGCGTGACTCTCTGCTCGGACGCTATCGCGTCGCGGAGCTGATCGGGCGCGGCTCGTTTGGCAGGGTCTTCCAGGTCGTCGAGATCGCGACCTCGGAGCCGCGGGCCCTCAAGATCGCGGTCGGCCCGGCGGCGGCCGACGCGATGCTGCTCGACGAATTCGAGCAGCTCGGCAAGCTCTCGCATCCGTCGCTACCGCGCGTCTTCGAGGTCGGCCGCACGAGCGAGCGCATCGAGGACATCCCGCCGGGCGCGCCGTTCTTCATCGCCGAGTGGATCGCCGGTGGGCGCTGTGATGCGCGGCCGTGGCCCGATGCGCGCGCGGTGTGGATGTTGCTCGCCGACGTCGCGGGCGCGCTCGCCGTGATTCACGCGGCGGGCCTGGTGCATGGCGACGTGACGCCCGCGAACATCCTGCTCGTCGATGGCACCGAGCCGCGCGCGATGCTCGTCGATCTCGGCCTCGCCGGCGGCGAGGGTGCGCGCGGCACGCCGGCGTACATGGCGCCCGAGGCGCTCGCCGGCCACGTCGAGCCACGCAGCGATCTGTACGGTCTCGGCGCGACCGCGATCCGGCTCGTCACCGGCCACCCGCTGCACGACGCGCCGACGCTCGGCGAGCTCGTGCAGCGCATCGTCACGGCCTCGCCGCCGGGTCCGCTGCCCGGCGTGCCCCGGCCGCTCTCGGATCTGATCGGCCGGCTCGTCGCGGGCGACGCGGACGCGCGCCCGGCCTCGGCACTCGCGCTGCTCGACGAGCTCGATCAGCTCGCGCCGATCGTCGAGCGCGGCGGAAGCCTCGTGCGGCGCGCGCGTCCGACGGTGAGTGCCCCGCCAACCGTCGCGGCATGGCCCGGTGCCGAGGCCGTCGTCGAGCCGCTCGTGTGCGGGCTGTCCGGCGCCGGCGCGGTGCACGTCATCGTCGGCGCCGCCGCCTCGGGGGCGCGCCAGCTCGTCGATCGCGCGCTGCGCCGGTGGCAGCTCGACGAGGTCGCGCACGGCCGGAGTGCCCACGCGGTGATCGCCGGCGGGCTCGACGAGGTCGCGAGCCGGCTCGTCGTCGCGCCGCCGGCGAGCGCAGCGATCGAGGCCGGCCGGCGCTGGATCGACGCGGTCGCGCGCGCGGTGGCACGCACGCGCGACGCGGTGGTGCTCGAGCTCGCCGACGATCCGCGCGCGACCGACCTCGTCCACGCGCTCGTCCGTGCCGGCGTCGAGTGCCCCGTCGTCGCGATCGTCGATACCCCGGTGTCCGCGCGCGATGGCGTGTACGTGTACACCGCGCCGCTGCTCGATCGCGATGGGCTCCGCGCGCTCGTCGCGGCGATGCTCGGCCCGCAGCGAGGCGTGCCGCCGCGCGCGTGGCTCGACGGCTTGCACGCGGCGAGTGGCGGCCAGCCGCTGACCGCGATCGAGCTCCTGCGTTCGGTCGCCGGTGCCGCCGATCCGCTCGCGGTCGACTGGGCGGAGTGCTCGACGATCGGGTCCACCGAGCTACGCGCGACCCAGCTCGATGCGGTGTCCGTGCCGGCTCGCTCGCTCGTGCTCGCGATCGCGGTGTGGGGCGGTCACGTCCGGCTCGATCGCGCGCTCGCGACCGCCCGCGCGCAGGGTGACAGCGTCGGCCTCGCCGAGGTGGTCGAGCTCGAGCGCGCCGGGCTCGTCCGCCGCCGTGCCGACGAGCTCGCGATCGATCGCGCGACCGGCGAGGCGAGCGAGCGCGCTGCCGGTGCCCGGCTGGGCGCGTTCGCGCTCGCCGGGCTCGCGCAGACAGGCGGCACCGCCGAGGTCCCGCGCGGCGGGGGCGGCGCGAACCGCGGGGTCGCGGGTGCGCGGATTCCCCTCGCCGAGGTCCCGGGTGGCGGGGACGGCGCGAACCGCGGGGTCGCGGGTGCGCGGATTCCCCTCGCCGAGGTCCCGCGCGACGCGGACACCGCGGACCGCGGGCTCGCGGGTGCGCGGGTTCCCCTCGCCGCGCTCGCCGCACTCTTGATGCGTGTGCCGCCGAACGCCGAGCGCGCCGCACTCGCCTGCGAGGTCGCCGAGCAGCTGCTCGTGCGTGGTCGCGCCGATCGCGCGCGCACGCTCGCCGAGCACGTGCTGCCGCTGGCGACTGCCCGCGCGGGCCTGGTCGCCGCGCGGGCCGCGGCGGCGACCGGCGCGTATCGCGACGTCGAGCGGCTCGCGCGTACCGCCCAGCAGGAGGGCGCCGATCCGGTCGAGGCGCAGCTCGTGATCGCGCGTGCCGCGCAGCGGGCCGGTGATCTCGACACCGCCGAGGAGACGCTCGCCACGCTTCACGCGGAGCATCCGGATCATGCCGAGGTCGCCGGCACCTATGCGCGGCTGCTCGTCACCCGCGCGCGGTTCGCCGACGCGCGCCAGATCGCGCTTGCCGGCGGTCCGCTCGCGGGCCTGCGCGCCGAGGCGGCCGGGCTCGCCGCGTTCTACCTCGGCGAGCTCGACGACGCCGACCGCGCATTCGCGGCGCTCGAGGTCGGCGGCGCAGCCGCGGGTGATGACGCGACGGTCGGTCGCGCACTGTCGTTGCGCGGCATGGTCGCGCAGCAGCGCGGTCAGCTCGGTCTCGCGAGCGATCGCTATCGCGAGGCGGCACGCAAGCTCGCCGAGGTCGGCGAGGTCCACGCCGCGGCGGTCGCCGAGCTCAACCTCGGCACCGCGCTCGCCGAGCGCGGGCGTGCGAGCGAGGCCCTGCCCCGCCTCGCCGCGGCGAGCCGCGTGTTCGCCGAGCTCGGCGCGGTGACCGAGCAGGTCGCGGCCGACCTCAACCGCGGTAACGCGCTGCTCGCGCTCGGCCAGGCCGACGACGCGTACGCCGCCGCCGATGCCGCGCTCGCGCAGGCCGGCGGCGCGCCGCACCTGCGCGCGTTCGCGTTGCTCGTGCTCGGCGATGCGTTGCGCCGGCTCGGCGAGGACAAGAGTGCCGAGCGCGCGTATCGCGAGGCGCTCGCGATCGCCGTCGAGCGCGGCGACGCGCACGCGCAGATCAGCGCGCACGTCGCGCTCGCCGAGGCGGGCCACGCGCCGCCCGCGCCGCCCGCGCCGCCCGCGCCGCCCGCGCCGCCCGCGCCGCCC
>DAIRFU010000654.1:0-4038 GCA_036794935.1 Kofleriaceae bacterium
TGGACGAGAAGCCGGCGGAGGCGCTCGCGGCCAAGCCGGAGGCGTCGATCGCGGTGGCCGCCGATCTGGTCGCCCGCGGCGAGGGCGATGCGCTGGTCTCGGCCGGTAACACCGGCGCGTCCGTGCTCGCGTGCGCGCGGCGCTGGACACTGCTCACCGGCGTGCGGCGGGCCGCGCTCGCCGCCGTGTACCCGACCGAGCTGCGCCGCGGCGAGAAGGACGATCCGTTCTCGCTGATCCTCGACGTCGGCGCGACGATCGACGCGACGGCCGACGATCTGGTCGGCTTCGCGGTGATGGGCTCCGCGTACGCGAAGCTGATCTCGCAGAACCGCCGGCCGCGCGTCGCGCTGCTGTCGAACGGCACCGAGGCGGGCAAGGGCCCGGCCGAGGTCGTCCAGGCGCACGCGCAGCTCGTCGAGACGACCGAGCTCAACTTCATCGGTAATATCGAGGGGCTCGACATCCCGCGCGGCGTCGCCGACGTCGTGGTGACGTCGGGGTTCGTCGGCAACGTCGTGCTCAAGATGCTCGAGGGCGTGTCCGAGACGGTGGTCCGGCTCGCGCGCTACGCGCACAAGGAGCGGCTCGCGTGGCGCCTCGGGCTCGTCGCGCTGTCGTCGGCGATCGATCAGCTCAAGGAAGTGACCGACTGGCAGCAGTACGGCGGCGCGCCGCTGCTCGGCTTCACCCACCCGTTCATCAAGGCGCACGGCCGGTCGAACGCGCGCGCCGTCGGCAACGCGGTCAAGGTCGCGCACAAGGCGCTCGCCGGCAACCTGTGCGGGAACATCGCGCGCACCATGGCCGAGCTCGACGAGCGCGCGCAGCGCCGCGCCACGAGTCAGAGCGACGTGGCCGGTGCGTAGTCGGGGACGAGCGAGACGATGCTGCGCAAGATCTCGAAGCTGCCCGTCAAGCTAGGCGAGCGGATCGGCCTGTTCGAGCCGCCGCCGCCCGAGCTCGCGCCCGGCGAGAAGCTCCCCAGGCATACGTTCCGCTGGGATCTCGACAAGACGTACCTGCGCACCGAGTTCGACTCGCTGAAGGATCTCGCGAAGAGCGCGATCGAGACCGCGGCCGACAAGCAGGCGTTCCCCGGCGCGACCGCCCTGCTCCGCGCGCTGCGCCAGGATGGCCACCGGATCTGCATCGTGTCGGGTAGCCCGACGCAGATGCGCCAGGTGCTCGCCGCCAAGCTCGCGCTCGACGGCGTCGAGTACGACGAGTTCGTCCTCAAGAACAACCTCAAGAACATCCTGCGCGGCCGGTTCCGCGCGCTGCGCGCCCAGATTCCGTACAAGCTGCCGGCGATGCTCGCGTCGCGGATCGCGGCGCCGGCGACGTACGAGACGTTGTTCGGCGACGACGCCGAGGCCGACGCGATCATCTACTGCCTGTACGCGGACCTCGTCGCCGGCGCCGTCTCGCTCCAGGATCTCGAGCGCGTACTGATCGCCTCGCGCGCGTACGAAGATGATGCCCAGCGCTGCCTCGATCTCGCGCGCCGTATGCCGGCATCGAACGCGGTCCGGCGCATGTTCATCCACCTGGATCGGCGCTCGCCGCCGATGGGGTTCCGGCGCTACGGGCTGCGCCTCGTGCCGGTGTTCAACTACTTCCAGGCCGCGCTCGTCCTGTACGAAGATCACGTCCTGACCGCGCGTCAGGTGATCTTCGTCGCACTCGAGATGCTCGACTCCGGCCAGTACGCGCTCGGCCACCTCGCCACCAGCGTGCAGGACGTCATCCGTCGCGGTCGGGTCTCCCGCGAATCGGCGTTGCGGCTTACCGAAGAGGCCGCGGAAGCTGCGACCTCGGGGGCGCTCTCCGGGCGCACCGACCTGCCGCCGTTCGAGCAGATCGCGGAGTCGTTTCGCGAGCGAGTCCGCGAGCTTGGCGGCAGCATCCACAGCGAGGCCGAGCCCGGCGAGCCGCTCGACTACGTCCGGCTGGTCGACGAGGAGCACGAGCACCGACATCGGCGACGGCGCCGCGGTCTCACTTGAGATGATTCATTCGCAGGTCGGTCGAACGCTGTGATCCCAAACCTTGTCGCGAAAGTCCGTGGTTCTGTACGTTGAACGCGTGCGTCGTCTCGTCCTGGTCCTGGCCCTCGCCGCGTGCGGAGGAGGTGGTGCCTCGACGTCCGACGCCGGGCCGCCGGATGCAGCGGTCGACGCGCCGCCGATGTTCGCAGCCTGCGGCGAGTTCGGCGCGAACAGCGCGAGCGTTCCCGCGCACGTGACGGGCGCGCTCTCGGGCGCGGATATCGAGAGCCCGGCGCAGTGCGCCACCGTCGACGCGACGTACGGCATCGAGTCCGCCGGCCCCGACACCGTGATCCGCATCGACGGGCTCGTGCCCGGCACCGCCTACATGGTGCAGCTCACGAGCGATGCCGACCTCGCGTTCTACGTCGCGAGCGGGTGCTCGACCGCCTCCGGACCGGCCGCCGATCAGTGCGCGCTGTTCGTCGATGCGAGCTCGGGCGGTCAGGAGGTCGGCCGGTTCATCGCAGATGCGCCGTCGACGTACGTCGTCGTCGACTACTACGCGTCGCACACGCCGTCGAGCCAGAGCTTCACGCTGGACGTCTACCGGGAGGCATGCGCGAGCAGCTCGCAGTGCGGAGCCGACCTGCCGGTGTGCTCGAACGGCAAGTGCGTCGAGTGTGCGACGAGCTTCGACTGCAAGGACGCCCAGCTGCCGCGCTGCGACGGCGCGGTCGAGACGTGCGTCGCTGGCGCCGATAACTGTGCGACGGACGACACGACCGAGCCGGCCGACGACGGCCCGGCGGGTGCGCGCGTGCTCGCTCCGAACGGCAGCGGCGCGGCATCGGCCGCCGGTCAGATCTGCAGTGCACCCCGCACCGAGGTCGACTACTTCGCGTTCGACGTCGACACGCTCGGCGAGACCTGGGACATCGGGCTCGCGTGGACCGGCGCCCGTGATCTCGATCTCGAGATCTACGATGCGAGTGGCTCGGCGATCGGCCTGTCGTACTGGGAGCAGCCCGAGCAGGCACGGCTGACGTACCTGCCGATCGGCACGTACTACATCCGGGTCCGCGACTTCTCG
The DNA here is from genome assembly GCA_036794935.1 of Kofleriaceae bacterium. GTDB lineage: Bacteria > Myxococcota_A > Polyangia > Haliangiales > Haliangiaceae > JABFXX01. The sequence goes on from DAIRFU010000654.1 coordinate 3,085, forward strand.
TCGCAGACGACGACGTCTGTCGACTACACGCTGACCGCGCAGCGGACGCTCGGCAGCGCGTGCACGAGCCGCGCCGACTGCGCCACCGAGTATCGCAACCAGGTGTTCCGCGGCGAATGCGTCAGTGGCTCATGCGTCAAGATCGAGGGCGGAGGGCAGATCGCCGAGGGCGGTGCCTGCGACAGCGTGTCGGATTGCGGCGCGAACCTGTCGTGCTCCAGTTTCTTCTTCGTCGCCGACGCCGACAGCCGCGACGTGTGCGCGCGCACCTGCTCGAACGACGGCGAGTGCGCGGCGCTGGGCGGCGGCTACGTGTGCACGACCTACCTGATCCGGAATTTCTGCGTCCAGAAGTGCACCAGCGACGAGCAGTGCGCGACCTCGCTCGACTCGCAGCCGGTCAGCGGCCCCTGGTACCGGCTCTCTTGTGATCTCGCGACGGGTCGCTGCGGCTCGTAGTTGCTATATAACCAGAATCCATGGAACGCACCGGCTCGATCCTGGTCGTCGAGGACGACGCCGCGATGCGCGAGCTGTTGACCGAGGAGCTCGCGGACGCGGGCTTCACCGTGCAGTCCGCCGGCAGCGCCGTGAGCGCCCTCGAGATCGCGCGCAGCGGCCGGTTCGACCTGGTCGTCACGGATCTTCGCATGCCGGAGATGGACGGCTTCGACCTGATCCGCGGCGTGATGGCGCTCCCCGAGCCGCCGCACATCATCATGATCACCGCGTTCGGCTCGATCGAGACCGCCATCCGCGCGGTCAAGCTCGGCGCGTACGACTACATCACGAAGCCGTTCGAGATCGAGGAGCTGCTGCTCGTCGCCGACAAGGCGCTCGGCGAGCGCGCGCTGCGCTACAAGGTCGCGCGGCTGCAACGCGAGGTCGAGAAGGAGTACGGCCTCGGCAGCATCATCGCGACACCCGGTCGGTCGCGCCCGGGCGCCCGTGCTC
>DAIRFU010000655.1:0-4036 GCA_036794935.1 Kofleriaceae bacterium
CCCATGCCGCCGCGCCCGATCAGGAGGCCGAGCTTGAACGAGCCGACGACCTGCTCGGTGAACCGGCCCGGGCCGCCGACCTTGAGGGCGCGGTCGAGCTCGGCGCGGGCCTCGGCCAGGAGCGCCTCGCGCTGGGCGACGCCGCGCACCGCCTGCTCGAGGTTGGAGACGTGCTCGAGGGTGACGCGCTGGCTGCGGCGCGCCGTGTAGAAGGTGATGATGTAGATGAACTCGATGACGAGCAGGATGCCGATCTGGTCGGTGACCCGCAGGCCGGCGAGGCTGATGATGCCGCGGTCGATGATCACGCCGCCGGCCACGAGCGCGATCAGCGCGCCATGGACGATCGCGACGAGGGTGAAGATCGCGGTCGTGATCTTCACGTGCGAGCCGAGGCTGAAGAAGTAGATCCCGTACGTGATCATCGCAGCCACCGGCGAGCCGACGCCCCAGTAGTAGACGCCGCCGAACGCGCCGATGGCGATCACGCAGGCGGGGACGGCGATCGCGATGGGCGTGAACTCCGGGTCGCGGACCGCGACGAGCATCCACCCCGAGCCGATGATGGTGACGATGCAGCCGACGAGCACGACGCGGAACGCGATCGGGTTGCCGCCGGTGACGAGCGCCGCGAGCAGGCCGGCGATGCAGGTCAGGATCGCGACCTTGAGGAAGATCTGCGTGCGCGCGATCTCCTCGAACCGCATCGCCTGGGCCGGCGAGGTCGTCCCCGAGTACCGGGTGTGGTGCGAGTCGGTCTGGCTCTTCTTGCGCGCCAGGCGCTGGGTCGGCAGGCCGTGGAGCGAGGCACCCGGCGGGTCGAGGCCGGGGATCGGGGTCGGCGCAGGCGTCGGTGACTGCAGCGGGGTCGACGAGGCAGTCGGCGGCTCGGCGATCAGCGAGTCGGTGGGAGCGAGCGAGGGGCCGCCGTCGTGCTGGGTGGCGTCATCGGGACCGAGATCACCCGGATCCGAGCTCGTCGAGTCGACCATCGCGGGGCGCGGGCCCAGATCGATGGTCGGCCGATCGTCGTCCCCCTGTCTGACGGCCACGAGGCAAGCATAAGCCCCGGCCTGCGCCGGAGCCACCGTTCAGCGCTTTCAGAGGGTCTCGCAGCGCTCGTACGTGAGGACCTGACACTCGCAGCCGTTGGGATAGCAGGTGCAGTCCTGGCCGTCGTAGACCGGCGTGCAGTCGGTTCGCGCGCTGCACGTCATCTCGTCCGTCAGCGTCTCGCACGCCGCCGAGGGAACGCACGTCGGGCCGCACGTGGTCTGGCCGTTACCGTCGGCGCAGACCTCGGCGCAGGTATAGCCGGGACCGCAGTCGACCGTGGCGCAGGTCTGGTCCTCGACGCAGACCGGCTCGCAGTAGCTCATCTCGGTGTCACCGGGGTGGCACTGCTCCTCGCAGTGGAAGCCGGACCCGCAGTCGACCACGTCACACGCGGGCGGCTCGGGCACGAGCTCGGGCTCGCACGACAGGAACGACGTCGAGAACGAGCTGTCGTAGATCGCCTTGCAGTCGTCGTGGCGCGAGCACTCGTGCGCGTCGAGGTTCAGGCACTGGCCACCCTGAACCGGGCCCGACGGTGCGGTGTCCCAGCAGCCCCAGAACTCGCGCGTGGGCTGCGCGTCATCGATCGATGTGTCCTCGAGGTACGCCGCGTAGCAGCTGCCGGTCAGCATGCAGCTCTGCTCGTCGAGTCCGGAGCAGGCGCCGTAGCAGACGCCCCAGTCGGGATCGGGAGCAGGGGCTCCGGCACCGCACGGGCCACATACGCCGTCGCAGGGGTAGCCGCCAAACGACTGGCAGATGCCCGTGGTCGGATCGCGCAGCTCGATGAAGGCCTCGCCCGCGCCCACGGTGGTGTCGTAGACGCAGTCGTCGTCACCGATGTCATCGCCCCCGCCGAAGTAGAGGTCGCAGCCGGGCAGGAGCAGCACGATCACGGCGAGAACCTTCATCATGTCGGTCCGAGTCAGCAAAGGGCGCGCCAGCGGCAAGTGCGCGACAGAACGTGGCCTCACCTCAGTTTTTCGATGCGATCGCTTGGTTTTTGAGCGGGCCCCTCATTAGATCCGCAGCGCCATGCACCCCTGGCTCGCGTTCCTCTGTTTCTTCCGCCTGCTGTTTGGACGCAAGCTGCCGGCCCAGGCCGCGGCCTACTTGCCCGAGGAGGCGCTGCCCAAGCAGCTGCCCGAGCGCGCGGCCGAGCCCGCGCCGGCCCCGGCCCAGGAAGCGGCGAAGCCGAAGGAGCCCGAGAGGCCGCGCGCCGCGCTCGCACAGCATCACCGCGACGGCGCGCTCGCGTTGCTGGCGCTGCTCCAGCGCGAGGGTCGCTTCGTCGACTTCGTGCGCGACTCGGTCGACGGCGCCTCGGACGCAGACATCGGCGCGGCGGCGCGCGAGGTCCACCGCGGCTGCCGCAAGGTGCTCGATCAGCACCTCTCGTTCGAGCCGGTGATGCCGGGAGCCGAGGAGGAGAAGGTCAGCGTGCCCAAGGGCTTCGATCCGGCGGAGGTCCGGCTGATCGGTGAAGCGAAGGGCGAGCCGCCGTTTCGCGGCACGCTTCGCCATCACGGCTGGCGCGTGGTAGACGCCAAGCTTCCCGTGCTCGCGGAAGGCATCGATCGCACCGTGATCGCGCCCGCCGAGGTGGAGCTCCCAGCCTGATGCGGATCCTCGGAATCGATCTCGGAACCACGAACAGCGCCGTCGCCGTCGCCGGCGAGGACGAGCCCGCCCACGCGGTCGGCATCACCCAGGTCGTCGGGCCCGGCGAGATCGCCGAGCGCCCCACCCTGCCCTCGTTCCTGCTGTTGCCGACCGAGAACGAGGTCGCGCCCGCCCAGCTGCAGCTGCCGTGGTCGGGCCCGCTGCGCTACAGCGTCGGCACGTTCGCGCGCGAGCGCGGCGCGGAGCTCCCGCACCGCCTGGTGTCGTCGGCCAAGTCGTGGCTGTCCAACCCGCACATCGATCGCACCGCGCAGGTGCTGCCGTTTCGCGGCGCGCAGCGCGAGGCGGCGGCCGAGATGGCCGACGGCGAGCGGGTGTCGCCGGTCAACGCATCCGCGCGCTACCTCGCGCACCTGCGCGCGGCGTGGGACGACGCGAACCCCGACGAGCCGGCCGACGAGCAGGAGGTGCTCGTCACCGTGCCGGCGAGCTTCGATCCGGTCGCCCGCGAGCTGACCGTGGTCGCGGCGCGCGAGGCGGGCTTCGAGAAGATCACGCTGCTCGAGGAGCCGCAGGCCGCGTTCTACGCGTACCTCGCGGCGCGCGGCGACGACTGGCGCAAGGACCTCCACCCCGGCGACGTCGTGCTCGTCTGCGACATCGGCGGCGGCACGACGGACTTCTCGCTGATCGAGGTCCGCGACGAGGATGGCGCGCTCGCGCTCGAGCGCATCGCCGTCGGCGATCACATCCTGCTCGGCGGCGACAACATGGATCTCGCGCTCTCCGCGATCGTCCAGCGCGACCTCGGCAAGCAGCTCGACACGATGCAGCAGCGCGCGCTGGTCCACGCCTGCCGGCGCGCGAAGGAGCAGCTGCTCGATGCCGAGCCGCCCGACAGCGCGTCGGTCGCGATCCTCGGCCGCGGCAGCAAGCTGATCGGCGGCACGCTCAAGGCGGAGATCAAGCGCGAGCAGGCGCGCGCGCTGCTCGTCGACGGGTTCTTCCCGACGGTGGGCGCGGACGCGAAGGCCGAGCGCCGGCGCAGCGCAGGTCTGCGCGAGATGGGCCTGCCCTACGCGCACGATCCGGCGGTGACGCGCCACCTCGCCGAGTTCATCGGCCGGTTCGGCCGGATGCCGACCGCGGTGCTGTTCAACGGCGGCGTGATGAAGGCGCACGAGCTGCGCAACCGGATCGTCGAGCTGCTGCGCACGTGGGCCGGCGCCGACGTCAAGGTGCTCGCGTCCGCCGACCTCGATCTCGCGGTCGCGACCGGCGCCGCGCACTACGGTGCGGTCCGCCGTGGCAAGGGCATCCGCATCCGCGGCGGCACGGCGCGCGCGTACTACATCGG
>DAIRFU010000099.1:0-1026 GCA_036794935.1 Kofleriaceae bacterium
GCAAGGTCTACCTGGCCGAGCACATCGAGATCGGCAAGCGCGTCGCGCTCAAGGTGTTGCACCCGAGCTACTCGCGCATGCCCGATCTCGTCGAGCGATTCCGCCGCGAGGCGCGCGCCGCATCGAAGATCGGTCACCCCAACATCGTCGACGTCACCGACTCCGGATCGACCGCCGACGGCAGCGTGTACTTCGTGATGGAGTACCTCGAGGGCGTCGAGCTCGGCTCGGTGATCGAGCGCGAAGGTGCGCTCGATATCGCGCGTGCGCTGCGCATCTGCGGGCAGATCTGCCGCGCGCTGTCGGCGGCGCATCGCGAGGGCATCATCCATCGCGATCTCAAGCCCGAGAACATCTTCCTCATCACGCGCGGCGGCGAGGCCGACGTCGTCAAGGTGCTCGACTTCGGCATCGCGAAGACGACCGAGGCGGAGGCCGCGCGCGAGCGCCGGCTGACGAGCCCCGGCATGGCGATGGGCACGCCCGAGTACATGGCGCCGGAGCAGGCGGCGGGCCGTCCCGCCGACGCGCGCACCGACGTCTACTCGCTCGGCGCGATCATGTACGAGATGGTCACCGGAGTGCCGCCCTACCAGGGCGACAACTTCATGGAGATCCTGACCAAGAAGGCGACCATCGATCCGCCGGCGCCGCTCACGATCCGGCCCGAGCTGCCGCAGCAGGTCAGCGACCTCGTGCTCGCCGCGATGTCGCGCAACCCCGACGCACGGCCGCAATCGATGGAGTCGCTCGAGTACGAGCTCAACAAGTGCCTGTCGGGCCGCGGCCAGGCGGTCGCCTCGATCCTCGGCATCGCGACCGACGCGAACGTCGTCGCCACGCTCAACCCGGGCCTGTCGACGCGCAACCTCGACAGCGGCATCGTCCACACCACGTCGACGCGCCCCGGCACCCACGATGCGTGGGAGACGCGCTCCGGCGTGTCGCGCAGCCCGTTCCACAACAGCGGGCCCGCGCACGCGCCCCATCCGACGCCCTCGGGGCCGATGCGCGCGCCGAGCGATC
>DAIRFU010000099.1:1036-14200 GCA_036794935.1 Kofleriaceae bacterium
GGGCCTCGGCCTGCCGCCGGCCTCGAGCGGTGCGATGCGCGCGGCGTCGCCGGGCCAGTTCCCGCGCGCGGCAACACCGACCGGCCGGCCGGCTGCACAGTCGACCTCACCGCTGGGCGACGACGCGCTCGCGGCCGCCGCGATGCCGGAGCTCAAGAAGAGCGGGCTCGCGGTGCTCGGCTGGGTGCTCCTGATCCTGATCCTGCTCGGCGGCGGCGGCGCGCTCGCGTACATGATGCTGTACAAGAAGGAGCCGCCGGTCTCGCCACAGCACATGGACGACGAGGCGATCGAGGCCGGCTCCAACGACGCCACGGCGCCCGAGGTCAAGGACGACAAGGATCCGAAGGTCAAGAAGCACCGGCGCGGCGACAAGCCGGACAGGAGCGACAGGAGCGACAGGAGCGACAGGAGCGACCGCTCCGAGAAGCTCGACCGCGGGACCAAGGCGGACCGAGTCGAAGAGACCGCGAAGCCCGACAAGGCAGACGTCAAGTCCGCCGCGGACGGCAAGGAGCCCGACCACGGCAAGGAGTCGGGCCGGCGTGGGGCCAAGAGCGTCGCGCTCGACGAGCGGATGACGTGGCGCGAGATCTCGGACGTCGCGAAGAAGGCCGAGGCCGGCGGCGACTGGGACTCCGCGCTTGCCGCCTACGAGCGCCTCGAGAAGGCGAAGGGCTACAGGTACCCGGGCTGGGCGGTCTACAAGCAGGCGTGGGCCGCGTTCCAGCTCAACGACACCGCGAACGCGCTCGCGCTCGCGCAGCGCGCATCGACGATGCCGGGCAACCAGAAGCCCGACGCGAAGCTGCTCTACGCGGACGCGCTGTTCAAGCAGGGCGACTACAAGCGCGCGAAGGACTTCTACATCGGGCTTCGCAAGCAGTTCGCCGGCGAGGCGAAGAAGCGCGCGATGGTCGCGAAGAAGATCACCGCGTGTAACCAGAAGCTCAAGCTGCCCGACGCCGACGGCATCAACTGAGCCGGGTGCGATGGCAGCCGGCCGCGACGATGCGTGGAGTGCCGACCTCGGCCGGGCATTGCTCGACGAGCGCGACGAGCCCCGCGCGCACGCGCTGGCCGTGCTCCACGCCGCGTACGTCTCGTGCGACGACGGCGGCTGACGGACCGATCCTGCGGTGGCCCGGGCGGCCATCCCGGTCGCGATCGAAGCGACGAACGCCGCGTCGCCCGGCGTCCGGATCACCGGCGCGCGGGTGATCGAGCTCGTCGCCTATCACGCGCGCGATGGGCTGCCTGCCGTGGCCCGGCTGCTCGCCGATCCGGTCACCGCGGTGCGCGTCGCCGCGCTCGAGGCACTCTGCGAGTGTGGCGCGAACGCGAGCCCCTACCGGGACGCGGTCGCGGCGCTCGTCACTCGAGGCGAGACCGAGGAGGAGCGCCTCAGCGCGACCGACGCGCTCGCGAACATCGACACGGTCGAGTGACGCCGCGGCGGCTCACACCATCGAGCCGGCGAGCCAGTCGGCGAGCAGGTCGACGGACGACAGCATCGAGTTCGCGCGGCGCAGCCGGTCCGATAGCGTCTTGACGACCTGCACGAGCAGCACCGACGCGACGTTCGGATCCTGGGCGATCATGTCGCGCAGCGCGTCGTGCGGCAGGCGGAACAAGAACGTCGCCTGCATCGAGGTCACGGTCGCCGACCGCGGCGCGGGCTCGACGAGCGACATCTCGCCGAAGAACTCGCCGGCGCCGAGCGTGGCGAACGTCTGGGTGCCGCGGTGGACGGCGACCTGGCCCGACAGGATCAAGAACAGCGCGTCGCCGAGGCTGCCCTCGGAGACGATCTGCTCGTTCGGGTTGTAGCTCTCGATGTCGCCGGCGCGTGAGACCCGGGCCAGCTGCTCGCCGGTGAGATTGACCAGCAGCGGATGGCGCTCCAGCAAGGTCGGGTTCAGCATCTCGGCCGCAGTATATAGTCGCCGGCGATGTCGCACGGGGATTCGCTTCCGTTTTGGCTCGTCGCCGCCTTCGTGATCGCGGGTGCGGGAGCCGCCCACGCGCAGGCTCCCGATCGTCGCTACGCCGAGGAGCCGACGGATGGGCTCGCGCTGCCTGCCACGCCGCTGGCCGGCGAGCACGACGCGCGCGCGGTCACGATGAACCCGGGCGGGCTCGCGCTGCTTCGCGGGCCGGAGCTGGCGCTCGCGCTCGATCTCGAGGACGAAGGCGTGGCGACCAGCGCGGGGCCCGGCTTCGGCGCGTACGTCGCCACCTCGGGGGGCGGCTCGCTCGTCCCGCGCTACGGCATCGGCCTCGGCCTCGAGTGGCTGCGCCCGTCGCGCGCGCAGCTGGCGCCGGATCCCGGCGAGCCGTTTCGGTTCACCGCGTCGCTCGCGCTGGGCCTCGGCAGGAGCGCCGGGTTCGGGATGGCGTGGCACCACTTCAGCGCCGACGGCGCGCTCGACGGCCAGGACACGTTCGATCTCGGGCTCTCGACGCGGTGGGGCAGCTACCTCGCGCTCGGCGCCGCGCTGCGCGACGTCTCGACCAAGCCGATCGGCGGCACGCCGGTGCAGCGCCGCTACGAGCTCGAGGCATTGACGCGGCCGCTCGCGACCGACGCCCTCGAGGTCGCGGTCGGTGGCCGGATCGGCGAGACGCGCGCCGACCTCGACGGCTGGGCCCGACTCTCGGTGCGCGCCGCGCGCGGCATCTACCTGCTCGGCGCCGTCGAGAGCCGCCAGCTCTACGCACTGGAGACGTCGCCGATGGGGATCCGCGACGACGCCAGCCGCGAGCTGCGTGCGACCCTCGGCGTCGAGCTGTCGTTCGGCGATCTCGGCGTGACCGCGCTCGGGACCGGCGTACGCGACGATCACGGCGATAGCCACCTGCTCGGCTCGACGCTCGTGCTGCGCGCGTCGGCGCTCGGCCCGGCATCGCTGCTCGGTCCGGGCCTGCACCTCGAGCGCGTCGAGCTGTCCGGCGAGATCGACACTCGCGAGCTGACCGCGCTGGTGATCCGGATGCGCACGCTCGCCCACGATCCGACCGTCAAGGGCGTCGTCGTCATGTTCGACGGCATCAGCGCCGGCTGGGCCTCGCTCCAGGAGCTGCGCGGCGAGCTGGTCCGGCTGCGCCAGGCCGGCAAGAAGGTGTTCGCGTACATGGTCTCGGGGACCGGCCGCGACTACTTCGTGGCGAGCGGCGCGGACAAGATCTACGTCGACCCGGCGGGTGGCGTGCGGCTCGTCGGCATGGCCGGCAGCACGATCTACTTCAAGGGCCTGTTCGATCACGTCGGCGTGCTGCCGCAGTTCGTGAAGATCGCCGAGTACAAGAGCGCGCCCGAGCAGTTCACCGAGCACCACGCGACCGAGCCCGCCGCACGGATGTACGACGCGCTCTACGACTCGCTCTACGACCAGTGGGTGGCAGGCGTGGCGGAGGGCCGCAAGCTGACCAAGGACGAGGTCAAGGCGCTCGTCGATGCGGGCCCGTACACCGCCGGTGACCTCGCGAACGATCACAAGCTCGTCGACGCGGTCGCGTCGCCCGACGAGGTCAGCCGTCTCGTCATGACCGAGCTCGGCGGCGTGTACCCGCTCGCCTCCCGCGCGCGCGCGCGGCCCGATCGGTGGACGCGCCCGGGCGTCGCGATCATCTACGTCGACGGTGACATCACCGACGGCAAGTCGCAATCGATCCCGCTCATCGGCCGCAAGCTCGCGGGCGGCGAGACGCTGATGGCGGCGGTCAGCGCCGCACGTGCCGATCCGCGCGTCGGCGCGATCATCCTGCGCATCGACTCGCCCGGCGGCAGCGCGCTCGCGTCGGAGCTGGTCTCGCGCGAGGTGTTCCAGACCCGCGGCGTCAAGCCGATCATCTGCTCGTTCGGCGACCTCGCCGCCTCGGGCGGCTACTTCATCGCGGCCGGCTGCGACACGATCTTCACCGAGCCGATGACGATCACCGGATCGATCGGCATCTTCTACGGCAAGTTCGATCTGAGTGGCCTGCTCGCGAAGGTCGGTGTCACGGTCGACACGCACCGGCGCGGCGAGCACGGCGATATCGAGAGCATGTTCCGGCCGTACACCGAGGCAGAGCGCGCGATGCTGCTCGACAAGCTGCGCTACCTGTACGGACGGTTCGTCGGCGCGGTCGCCGAGGGCCGCAAGCTGACGAAGGACCAGGTCGATGCCGCGGGCCGCGGGCATGTCTACACCGGCGCGCTCGCCCGGTCCGTCCAGCTCGTCGATCGGTTCGGTGGCCTGGGCGACGCGCTCGACGAGGCGAAGCGGCGCATGGGCCTCGATCCGAGCGCGAAGGTGCAGATCTACGAGCTGCCGAAGACGCCGCCGAGCCTGTTCGGCTACGTCGGCAAGCTGATCGGTGCGCAGGCGCGGCCGGCGCTCGACATCACCGCGCTGCCGGTCGTCCGCGAGCTGTTGCGCGGCATCCCGGGCTCGGTGCTCGCCACGCCGGAGGCACCGCAGGCCCGGCTGCCGTTCGATATCCGGTTCGACTAATCCTCGGAGACGAACGTGCCGTCGGCGGCGAACGTGGCGTGCTTGTGCCCGCCGTCGCCCGGAAAGATCACGACGTAGTTGCCGCCGACGAGATCGGCGCCCGCGGGGATCAGGTGCGGGTACTTGATCGCGAACGCGCGCATGACCGCGGCCGGAAGATCCGCTGGCCGCAGCGCCCCGAGCATGGGCGCGGCGCCGGGGATGACGAGCTGGATCGGCTGGGTCGGCGGCGGCTCGTGGTACGAGCAGAACCCGAGGCCGACGTTGAGCGCGCCGATCAGGAGCATCCCGCCGGTCACCGGGATCCAGTACTTGCGATGCTTCCGCGAGAACGGCGCGGCGCGGTCCTTGGCCACGCCGAAGGGTCTAGCACGTCCTGCTACGGCGTGACGGCGAAGTCGGTGCGTACGAACGCCCGCTCGGTACCACTGGCGGGTACGCCGGGCGGAAAATCCCCGGCACCGGCCGACGACGTCTGCGCGGTCACGCTGCCGACGACCTGCTCGCTGGCCGCGAGCTCGAACCCGGCGTCCCAGCCGGGCAGACCCGCGAGCACGGGCATGCGGTACGCGGGCTGCTCGCCGGTCACGCCGGGCGACACGTACGCCGTCCACGCGACGACGCACGCCCGGTTGCCGCCGCAGTCCTGCGGGGCGAGCTGCTGCGTCGCGTTCCACGCGTAGCCGATGCTGTCGGGGTACGCGGGCCACGTCGTCTCGATGATCGGGTACGGCGCCTTGGCCGGCACCGACGAGTCGACCGCGCCGAGCGCCGGTGGCGGGACGACCGTCTGCGCGCCCGGGTCGCCGTTCGCGCTCGTGAGCGTCACGCTGCGGCCGGGCGTGTTGATCGCGACCGCCTGATCGTAGACGTCGCTCGCGCGCATCTGCGTCGCGGCGAGCACCTCGCTCTGCCAGCCCTGCGACTCGCGCACCGTGCCGAGCGCGGTGCCGTTCTCGGTGTAGAGCATCGTCGTCGCGACCACGCGCGCGCTCGAGAACCCGAGGTCGACGTCGACTCCGAACGTCTGCGTCGGCTCGGCGGTGTCGAAGTCGATCGTGCGCGAGGTCGTGCCGGTGACCGCGAGATCGCGCACCACCGCGACGCGGTCGACGACGTACTCGCCGTTGCCCTCGGGGAGGCCATGCGCGACGAACAGGTCGTGGGTGCCGGGCGGCGTCTGCAGCGCGAAGCCGCCGGACTGGCCACCGACCAACGCGCTGCGATCACCGAACTGCACGAACAAGAAGCCGCCCCATGGTCGGCTCGTCACCGTGCCCGACAGCGTCACCGGGGCCTCACCGCGGTCGGAGCAGCGCGCCGGCACGTCGAACGACAGCTCGGTGCGCTCGCCGAGCGCGAACTGCGCCATGGTGACCGTGCGCAGCTCGGTGTCCGTGGTGTTCGATGCGGGCGCGATGCAACCGTACGCGACGCTGTAGGTCGGCGCGTGGATCGACAACGTGTAGGTATCGCCGGCCGGCGCCGGTGCCGCCTGCCAGGGCGCGCTGCCGTCCTGGTACGCGACGAAGAACGAGAACGGCGCGCCGTCGAGCGGCCGGTTGACGAGCGTCAGCTTCACCGCATGCCCGCCGGTGCCGCCGTCGCCGGTGGGATCGAGCGACCCGTCGTCATCGCCGCCCCCACCACCCCCGTCCGGCGAGGTCGAGCTCGAGCTGCCGCACGCGCAGGCGACGGCGAGGAGGGCGAGGGCGAGGCGCATGACCACAGCTATCCGTCAGCCCGGCGGGCCTTGTCACGCGAAAACGTCAGGGGCACAGCTTCGCGAGCTGCGGCGTCTGCGTGCGCCCGCCGACGTCGGTCCCGTTGCCGAGCTGGCCGAACTGCTGGTCGCCCCAGCACCGCACGGTGCCGTCGCTGAAGATCGCGCAGTCGTGGTTGTCGCCTGCGGTGAGCCGCGTCGCGCCCGTCGTGATCGGGACCGGCACCGCGGAGTAGCCATCGCCGAAGCAGTAGACGTTGCCGTTGCCCTGCGTGCGCACGCAGGTGTGGTCGCCGCTCGCGACGACCTCGACCACGCCGCCGACCGCGGCGGTCGTGAACGACTCGGCGCTGTTGCTGGTCTCGCCGTTGCCGAGCTGGCCCTTCGAGTTGCGCCCCCAGCAGGTCACCCTGCGATCGCCGACGACCGCACAGAGATGATCGCTGCCGACCGCGATCTGCTCGACATCGTTGATGCCATCGACCCGCGTCGGCAACGTCTTCGCCACGGCGGACTGATCGATCGTCTTGTAGACGTTGCGGCCCCAGCACCAGAGCTGCTTCGCGCCGTCGATCGCGCAGCTCGTCGTGCTGTCGAGCGCGAACGTGTCGACACCGGTCATCACGGTCACCGCGGTCGGCTGGATCGCGACCGACATGTTGCCGACCTGGCCCTCGGCATTCGCGCCCGAGCACGCGAGTGCGCCGCCGGCGAGCGAGCACGTGTGGCCGGCGCCGCCGTCGATCGCGGTCGCACCGGCGCGCTCGGGGACCGTCATCGGCCGGGTCACACCGACGATCGTGCCGTTGCCGTACTGGCCCGTCGTGTTCTTGCCCCAGCAGTACGCCTGCGTGCTGTTCGCCGCGCACGTGTGCGACGCGCCGACCCCGAGCGCGCGCATCGGCGACAGGGCGACCCTGCCGGGGACCTTCTGGCAGTACACCGTGTTCGTCGAGCACTGGTACGTGAGCGGGTCGATACCGATCTGGCCCTCGGTCCCGCGGCCCCAGCAGTACACCGAGCCGTCGCCGGTGAGTGCACACGTATGATCGGCGCCGGCGGCGACGGCGACCGCGGCGCAGCCGGGTGCGTCCGGCATCGTCATCGTGCCATCCATCGTGTCGTCTCCGCCGCGTCCGTCCGGCAGCTCGCCGTGGCGGAAGCTGCACGCAGCGAGCGCGATGGCGACGAGAGCCGCCCGGGACCACATACCCCGAAGTTTACATGAGGGATCTGAGATCCGCCGGTAGGGGGGCATCGGCCGAAATGTTCCCACCATCTGGATGCGGCACCGTGATCCGTGCCGCATGCAGGGCGTGCCGCGGCAGCACGAACAGCTCGGCCAGCTCCGGCGTCAGGCCCTCGTCGCAGTACTCGACGAACGCGTCGTCGCCGTGCGCGTAGATCTTGTCTCCGACGATCGGGTAGCCGGCGACCGCGAGGTGAACCCGGATCTGGTGCTGGCGCCCGGTGACCAGGGTGCAGCGGACGAGCGCGTAGCTCTGCGAGCGCTGCTCGACGCGCACGCGCGTGATCGCGGTCAGGCCACGCGGGTCGGGCAGCACGCGCACGGTCGGGATCCGCGTCGGGTCGGCCGCGGTCGAGAGCCGCAGCGAGGTGTCGAGCACGTGCTCGGCGTCCCACGGCGGCTGGCCGTGGACGATCGCGAGGTACTGCTTCGAGGTGCGGTCCTTCGCGGCGATCGCCTTCTTGAGGAACGCGGCGGCCTCGCGGTCGCGCGCGACGACCAGGCAGCCACTCGTCTCGCGATCGAGGCGGTGGCAGATCTGCTGCTCGGGCTCGTCGGGGTATCGCTCGTCGAGCACGCGGGTCAGCGTGTTGAAGTAGAACTTCGCGCTCGCGTGCACGGGCAGGCCGGAGGGCTTGTCGATGATCCGCATCCGCGCATCCTCGTGGAGCACCGTGAACGTGCGCGGGCAGGGCGGCTCCGGCCGGGCCTGGCGGCGGATGATGTAGTGGTCGCCGGCCGCCACCGTGGTCGCCGGCTTCGGCGCGAAGCCGTCCTCGCGGCGCAGCTGGCTGTCGATGATCTGCTGGATCTTGGTGCGCGACAGCCGCGTGATCTGCGTCTTGACGAAGTGATCGAGGCGCAGGCCGGCGAGCTCCGGCGGCACGATCAGGTGGCGCTCGACGATCCGCGGGTTGCCGTCGGCATCGAGGTGGGAGGTCAGCCCGAGGTCGACGTCGGCGGCTGCGCCGTCGTCGATCTCGTCGGTCTCGTCGGTCGGGTCGGGCCCGTCACTCTTCGGGGTCATCATCGACGCCCGCAGCCTCGATGTCGTACTTCTTCATCAGCTTGCGGAAGTACTTGCGGTCGATGTCGGCGGCGCGCGCGGCGTGCGAGATGTTGCCCGTGTTACGGCGCAGCGTCTGCAAGATGTAGTCGCGCTCGAACGTCGCGACCCAGCGCTCCTTCGCATCCTTGAACGTGACGCCCTCGCCGAGCAGCTCGTCCGGCGTCTGCGGCGGCGTCGGGGACAGCGCCGACAGCGGCGACGGCCCGGTCTGCATCCGCTGCACCGGGCGCCGCTCCTCGGCCGGTTTGGCCGTCGGGGGCCGCGCGCTGCGCACGTAGTCCGGCAGGTCGGCGAGCTCGATCACCTGGTGGCTGCAGAACGACACGGCTCGCTCGATCACGTTGACCAGCTCGCGCACGTTGCCGGGCCACGGATAGCTCTGCAGCGCGGTCATCGCGTCGCGCGAGAGTCCGCGCACGCGCTGGGCGCCACCCTGCGCGCGGTTGTACGTGCCGTGATCGAGGAAGTGCTGGACGAGCAGCGGGATGTCGTCGGCGCGGTCGCGCAGCGACGGCAGGTGCAGGCGCACCACGCTCAGCCGGTAGAACAGGTCCTGGCGGAACCGGCCGGCGCGGACCTCGTCCTCGAGATTTCGGTTCGTCGCCGCGATGATCCGGACGTCGACCTTCTGCGCCTTCGCCGCGCCGACCCGGCGCACCTCCCGCTGCTCGAGCGCACGCAACAGCTTCGGCTGCAGATCGAGCGGCAGCTCGCCGAGCTCGTCGAGGAACAGCGTGCCGCCGTCGGCCTGCTCGAACAGGCCGGTGCGCGTCATCATCGCGCCGGTGAAGCTGCCCTTCTCGTGGCCGAACAGCTCGCTCTCGATCAGGTTCGGCGGCACGGCGCCGCAATCGAACACGACCAGCTCGTTCTTGCCGCGCGGCGACAGCATGTGGATCGACTGGGCGACCACTTCCTTGCCGGTGCCGGTCTCGCCGTCGATCACGACCGTCGTCGCGGTCGGCGCGATCTTCTCGATGATCGAGTAGATCTCGCGCATCTTCGCGTTGCCGCCGATCAGCGCGCCACAGCGGTCGGCGCGCGACGGCACGATCTGGACCTCTTCCTCGCGCGCGTTGAACCGGAGCAGGCTCTGGCCGACCGCGACCGTGGACGCCGGCTTGAGGAACGCCTCGCGGACGCGCACCTTGTTGATGAACGTGCCGTTCGTCGAGTGGTTGTCGACGAGCACGTAGCCGGTGTCGTCCTGGACGATCTTGCAGTGGTAGCGCGACACCGTGTCGTCGTTGAGGACGACGTCGTTGTCCTCCATCGACCCGATCCGGATCTCTTCCTTGTCGAACACCCACTCGGCGGACGGATCGTCGACGCCCTGCAGGATGCAGCGCCGCAGATGCAAGGTCGGCCCCCGGTCGAGGTAGCTGACCTTGGTCGGCGGAACGAAGTCGGGGAACTTCTTCATGAAACCGCGCCTGCCGCCATCATAACCGAAAATGGCCGGCGACCCGGGCGCGGGGGCGAGCCAGGCGTCAGCGGCGGCCGATGACGGTCCGGGTCGGGGTCTGGAGCCCGTCGCGCAGCTGCATCAGCGCGCCATCCTGGACCCAGCTCGCCGCGATCGCGGGTCGGTCGCTCTCGTCGATCATCGCGACGACGGCGCGAGGCGACAGCTCGGTCGCGTACATCACGACGTGCCGATCGGCGCCGGCCAGCGGGTTGTCCTCCGCCATCGCCTCGCGATCGCCGAAGTTGACCATGATGATGCGATCCGTCGCGACGCCCTGTCGGATCAGCCGCTCGCGCACGGCCGCGATCCGCCGCATCGCGAGGTCCTCGTTGTATGGCTCGATGCCGGTCGCGTCGGCATGGCCCTCGAGCACGACCCGCTGGCCGCCGTGATCGTTCAGCCAGCGTGCCGCGGTGTCGACCTGGGCGAGCGCGACGTCGTCGAGCCGTGCCTGGTCGTGGCCGAACGCGACCGTGTCGAGCGGCGCGATGCGCTGCTCGGCGTCGGGGGCCGCGACGAGTGACTTGTCGATGTGGCGCTCGGGCGCCGCCTCCACGAAGTCCGCGGTCGGCGCGGTGCGCGCCTTGTCGTTGCTGCTACTGCCACTGCACGCGTTTGCCATCAGGAGCGTGCCCAACACGATTGCGAGTCTCGTCCTCATGCCCGTGAGAGCAGCATCGTGCGTGCCAGCGGCATGTGACGTGCTTGATCCGCGATCATGACGATCGCACGCGCACGCCAGCCAAAGCCGTCACCAGACGAGGTTCCCGGCGCAGAGGGATTTCTCCCAGTCCGCCACACGCTGCCCGCACTGCGCGCTGCGATCTCGACGTGCCGAGGCTGCACGCTGTACAAGCACGCCACGCAGGCGGTGTTCGGAGAGGGCTCCGCTGCGTCGCGTGTCATGCTGATCGGCGAGGTCCCGGGCGATCGCGAGGATCTCGCAGGCAAGCCGTTCGTCGGCCCGGCGGGCAAGCTGCTCGACGAGGCGCTCGCGCTCGGCGGGATCCCGCGCGACGAGGTCTACGTGACGAACGCCGTCAAGCACTTCAAGTACACCCAGCGCGGCAAGCGCCGGCTACACGACAAGCCGACGCGCTACGAGATCGCGGCGTGCAAGCCGTGGCTGCGCTGCGAGCTCGAGGCGATCGAGCCGGACATCGTCGTCGTGATGGGAGCGACCGCGGCACAGGCGCTGCTCGGGCCGAGCTTCCGCGTCACCAGGGAGCGCGGTCACGTGCTCGAGGCCACCGGGATCGCGAAGTGGACGTTCGCGACCGTGCACCCGGCGAGCGTCTTGCGCGCGCCCGACGACGAGATGCGCCGGCTCGCGAAGGAAGACTTCATCCACGACTTCGAGCTGATCGGCGACTACTTCGCGAAGCTGTAGCGCGCTACCGCGCCTTGCGCCGCAGCACGAGGAGCGCCGCGCCGCCGAGCACGATCGCGCCGCCGACCACCGCGATCGCGAGGCCCCAGCTCCCGCCGTCGTGCGTGGCTGCCGCAACCGCGTCGCACTTGCCGCTCGGTATGGTCGGGGTCTGGTCGCGTGCCGCGTACGCGAGCTCGAGGCCATCGTCGGAGAGCGGCCCGCCCGGGCCGGCGAACCGGAAGTCGTGGGTCGGGTCATCGGCGGGCCCGACGTGCGCGCGCGTGACGCTGACGCCCGGGCTGTCCTCGACCTTGACCTCGGTCTCGCCGGGCCGGGGGATCCGGAACTGGTCCCGCACCCGGACGTGGTGCTCGCTGCCGCCGGTCCCGCACACGAAGGCGACCAGATCGATCGAGAACGAGCCGGCCGCGACGGCGTCGCTGCCCATGCCCGGGCTGACGAGGTCCCAGCGGATCCGGTGGGAGGTCCCGTCCACTTCAATATCCACGGCCGCGGCGACCTGCGCGCCGAGCCGGTCCGCGAAGCGCTTGGCCTCGGCGTCGTCGATCCGGCCGTCCCGGTTGGCGTCGATGCTGCGGCGCTCCGAAGCGCCGGGGATCTCGCCGAAGAAGACCGTATAGGCCAGCCGGACCCCGTCGCGCAGCGGCGTGACCTTGAGGTAGCGGTTGTTGTCGTCGACCGACGGCGCCACGTGGGCGGACAGCAGCGTGATCGCGACCACGGCGAGTGCGGCCTTGATAAAGGTCATTGACCTATCTATTTGCATCGTGCTCAAGTCGGCGGCGACGAGGGTACCCCATGAAGAAGCTATTGCTTTGTGTTCTGTTAGCGAGCGCGTGCGGCGGGGATGACGGTGGCGAGGAGCTGTTCACGCCGAAGCCCGAGTGCATGGGCGAGTCTGTCACGCCGTACGCGGGCACGTTCCCTCAGGTGATCTCCAAGCTCGCGATCGGGAGCGTGGAGGACGGCTTCGATCTCGACAAGGACGGCAAGCCGGATAACAAGCTGGCTGCGGTCGTCAGCCTCGCGCAGAGCGCGATCGATGACTCGTTCAAGAACTACGACATCCTGATCCCGATCGAGTACTTCGACTTCGCGAGCGTCGCGAAGGACGAGTGCGTGAAGTTCGCGATCTACCTCGCCGACTACGTGACCGACACCGACGCCGACGGCGAGAAGGCGTACGTCGACGGCGGCGACTGCAACGACAAGGTCGCGGCGATCAAGCCGGGCGCGGCCGAGGTCGCGGCCGACGGCATCGACAACGACTGCGATGGCCTCGCCGACGAGGACGACCAGAACGCACCGAACACGACCGACACGGCTGATGTCGATGCGGACGGCCAGACGGTCGTCGACGGCGACTGCAACGATCACGACGCGACGGTGAAGAAGGGCGGCGCCGAGGTCTGCGGCGACGGCCTCGACAACGACTGCGACGGCGTCGCCGACCGCAGCGAGGACGCCTCGGGCAACGCGATCGCGTGCAGCCCGTACGACGGCACGCAGGACCTCAGCCTCGATCCGCTGTCGCTCGAGGGCAGCGCACCGGTCATCTCGTTCAAGGACGGCACGGTCGACGCGGCGAACAAGCTCGTCGCCGGCCCATCGATCTTCAGCGTCAACATCCCGGTCACCGACGGCATCACGCTCGACCTGCGCATCACCGGCGCGACCATCGAGGCCACGCTCGGCGCGGACGGCACGACCATGAACGGCCGGCTCGGTGGCGTGATCGACGCGAAGACCGCGGACACGATCCG
>DAIRFU010000656.1:0-4023 GCA_036794935.1 Kofleriaceae bacterium
GATCATCGGCGACCGCACGACCGGCAAGACGGCGATCCTCGTGGACACCATCCTCAACCAGCGCGGCCAGGACATGTTCTGCGTCTACGTCGCGATCGGCCAGAAGGCCTCGACCGTCGCGCAGGTCTACGAGCGGCTCAAGGACGCGGGGGCGATGGACTACACCGTGATCGTTACCGCCCCGGCCTCCGAGGCAGCGCCGATCAAGTGGATCGCGCCGTATGCGGGCTGCGCGATGGGCGAGCACTTCATGTTCAACGGCCAGCACTCCCTCGTCATGTACGACGACCTCTCCAAGCACGCGGACGCCTACCGGCAGATGTCGCTGCTGCTCCGCCGCCCGCCGGGCCGCGAGGCGTACCCGGGCGACGTGTTCTATATCCACAGCCGCCTGCTCGAGCGCGCCGCGAAGATGAGCGACGCGAAGGGCGCGGGATCGCTGACGGCGCTGCCGATCATCGAGACCCAGGCCGGTGACGTGTCGGCGTACATCCCGACGAACGTCATCTCGATCACCGACGGTCAGATCTTCCTCGAGGCCGACCTGTTCTTCTCGGGCGTGCGTCCCGCGGTCAACGTCGGCATCTCGGTGTCGCGCGTCGGTGGCGCGGCGCAGACCAAGGCGATGAAGAAGATCGCCGGCCGCCTGCGCCTCGAGCTCGCGAGCTATCGCGAGAAGGCCGCGTTCGCCCAGTTCGGTGGTGACCTCGACAAGGCGACGCTCCAGCAGCTCGCCCGCGGCGAGCGCATGGTCGAGCTGCTCAAGCAGGGCCAGTTCGTGCCGATGCCGATGGAGGAGCAGGTCATCGTGATCTACGCCGGCACCAACGGCTTTGTCGATGACTACCCGGTCGGCGTGCTCGGCCGCTACGAGAGCGAGCTGCTGTCGTTCATGAAGGCCCGCAAGGCCGACCTGATCAACGAGCTGCGCACGAACGGCAAGCTCGAGGGTGATGTCGAGAAGCAGCTGCGCGACGCGCTGACCGAGTTCGCGAAGCAGTTCTCGACGGACGAGAAGAAGTAAGCCGCCATGCCGAGCCTGAAGGCAATCCGCAAGCGAATCGTGAGCGTGAAGAACACGCGCAAGATCACGCGCGCGATGAAGCTCGTCGCCGCTGCGAAGCTGCGGCGCGCGCAGGACACGATCATCGCGGCGCGCCCGTACTCGCAGGCGCTCGCGTCGGTCGTCTCCGAGCTGTCAGGGGTCGCCGGCAAGGACGCACACCCGCTGTTCGAGGAGCGTGAGGCCAAGCGCGCGTCGATCGTCGTGATCACGGCGGACCGCGGTCTCGCCGGTGCGTTCAACACGAACGTGATCAAGGCGGTCGAGCGCTACGCGCAGAACGAGCTGTCGAGCGCGGCGGAAGTCTCGCTGCGCATCATCGGCAAGAAGGCGAACCAGCACTTCGCCCGCCGCAACGCGAACATCGCGGGCTACGAGCCGGCACCGACCAGCGCGACCGCGCTCACGCAGGCGCGCGAGACCGCAAATCGCGTCATCGACGACTTCCTGGCGAACAAGGTCGACCGCGTCTTCCTCGCCTACAACGAGTTCAAGAACGCGGGCAGCCAGATCGTGCGGGTCATCCAGATCCTGCCCGTGGCGCCCGGCGCCTCGGACGAGGCCGGTGAGGCCACGACCCAGTCGGACTACATCTACGAGCCGACGAAGGAGGCGCTGCTGTCGCGCCTCGTCCCGCTCTACGTCCAGATCCAGATCTATCGCGCGGCGCTCGAGTCGATCGCCGCGTTCTTCGGCGCCCAGATGATGGCGATGGAGAACGCGACGAAGAACGCCGGCGAGATGATCAACCGCTACACGCTTCAGTACAACCGCGCTCGTCAGGCGGCGATCACCAAGGAGCTGCTCGAGATCATCGGCGGCGCCGAGGCTCTCAAGGGGTAACGCATCATGGCTACCGATCTTTCTCCAAACTCGTTGGGCCGCGTGGTCCAGGTCATCGGCCCCGTCGTCGACGTGGCGTTCGATTCGGCGGAGCTGCCGGAGATCAACACGGCGCTCCTGCTCACCAACAAGGCGATCGACGCCCGCGAAGATAACCTCACCGTCGAGGTCGCCCAGCACCTCGGCGAGAAGACGGTCCGCTGCGTCGCGATGGACACGACCGACGGTCTGGTCCGCGGCCAGGGTGTGAAGAACACCAACGCGCCGATCTCGATGCCGGTCGGCCCCGAGGTGCTCGGCCGCATCCTCAACGTCGTCGGTAACCCGGTCGACGAGGCGGGCCCGGTCAACACGAAGCAGCGGCTGGCCATTCACCGCGCCGCGCCCAAGTTCACGGACCAGGCGGTCAACGTCGAGATGTTCGAGACCGGCATCAAGGTCATCGACTTGCTCGCGCCGTACCGCAAGGGCGGCAAGATCGGCCTGTTCGGTGGTGCCGGCGTCGGCAAGACCGTGCTCATCATGGAGCTGATCAACAACACCGCGAAGAAGTCGGGTGCGTACTCGGTGTTCGCCGGCGTCGGCGAGCGCACGCGCGAGGGCAACGACCTCTATCACGAGCTCGCCGACTCGAAGCTGTTCGACGGCTCGACGGTGCTCTCGAAGACCGCGCTGATCTACGGCCAGATGAACGAGCCCCCGGGCGCACGCCAGCGCGTCGCGATCTCGGCGCTCACGGTCGCCGAGTACTTCCGCGACGTGCTCAAGCAGGACCTCCTGCTGTTCGTCGACAACATCTTCCGGTTCACCCAGGCCGGCTCCGAAGTGTCGGCGCTCCTCGGCCGCATCCCGAGCGCCGTCGGTTACCAGCCGACGCTGTCGACCGAGATGGGTCAGCTCCAGGAGCGGATCACGTCGACCAAGGACGGCTCGATCACGTCGATCCAGGCGATCTACGTGCCCGCCGACGACCTCACCGACCCGGCACCGGCGACCGCGTTCGCCCACCTCGACGCGACGACGGTGCTCAACCGCGCGATCACGGAGAAGGGCATCTACCCGGCCGTCGATCCGCTCGACTCGACGTCGACGATCCTCACGCCCGCCGTGGTCGGTGACCGTCACTACAAGGTCGCCCGCGAGGTGCAGCGCATCCTGCAGCGCTACAAGGATCTCCAGGACATCATCGCGATTCTCGGCATGGACGAGCTCTCGGAAGACGACAAGCTCACCGTGTCGCGCGCGCGCAAGATCGAGAAGTTCTTCGGTCAGCCGTTCGACGTCGCGACGACGTTCACCGGCATGAAGGGCATCTACGTGTCGCGTGAGGACACCGTGCGCAGCTTCGAGGAAGTCCTCGCCGGCAAGTGCGACGACCTCCCCGAGCAGGCGTTCGAGATGACCGGCACGATCGACGACGTGCGCGCGAAGGCCGCCGAGCTCGCGAAGAGGGCGTAAGTCATGGCCAGCTCGTTCCTCGCCCTCAACCTGGTGACGCCCAAGGGCGTCGTGGCGCATACGGACACCGATAGCGTCCAGGCGCCCGGCGAGCTCGGCGAGTTCGAGCTGCTGCCGGGACACGTCCCGATGCTGACCGCGCTCAAGCCGGGCGTGCTGACGATCGGCAGCAAGGCGCGCGTGCGCTACGCGGTCGGCGCTGGCTACCTGCGTGTCGACCCGGCCGGCGCGGTCGAGATCCTCGTCGAGCAGGCGGTGCCTGCGACCGACGTCGATGCCGAGGCCGCTCGCACCGAGCTGAAGACCGCCGAGACCGAGCTCACGAAGTGGGGCGACAAGGCGCAGGACGGCGAGTACCAGAACCTGGTCGCGCGTGCCGGCTGGGCGCGCGCACGCCTCGACGCCACGTCGCACTGAGCTCGTGGCTCGCGAGAGCTATCTCGCGCTGCTGCGCGGCATCAACGTCGGCGGCAACCGCATCATCCCGATGACCGCGCTCGCCGCGTGCTTCGAGCGGATGAGGTACTCCGCGGTGAAGACGTACATCGCGAGCGGGAACGTGATCTTCGGCGCGCCGACGTCCGACCCACGCAGGCTCGAGGTGACGATCGAGAAGGCGCTGGTCAAGGCGTTCGCCTACGACGCGAAGGTGGTCGTCA
>DAIRFU010000657.1:0-4023 GCA_036794935.1 Kofleriaceae bacterium
GGGATCGTACGACGGTTGCGCGGTGGCCTGACGTCAGCCGTTCCAGTCGTCGATGCGATCGTGCTTGTCGCTCTATTAGCGGTCGGAGTACTGACGGCCGCTCTGCTCGAAGACGAGGTATCCGGAGCCGGTCAGCGGCGGATCGTTGGGTTCCTGCCAGGTGAAGTCGAGCACGTTGCCACGCAGCGTTCCGGAGAAGTACCCGATGACCTCCTGGCCGCGGCGCTGGTACACCCAGACGCCCTGGATCGCGCCCGCGCCGATCCCGCCCCGGCTGTTGTCGGCCTCGATCTTCACCGCACCGAAGGTCGAGCGCCACAGGCCCAGCGCACGCGCCGGATCCATCTGCTGCGGCGGAGGCGGGCTCGTGTTCGTGTTCGGCTGCATCGCCGGCGCATTGCTGTTCGAGGACGCCGAGCCGAGAGCCGCCAGACAAGCGGCCGCGACGGTGACCACCCGAGCGAGATTGCCGAGGTTCATCGTCTGCGAGTATAGCGCCGTGCCCATGTGACGCAGTGGGTGTTGTTGCCTGGGCAGTTGTCGTTTTCTGGCAACCTGATAGTGTGCCCTCGCGTTTCGTGCGGTGTTCCACACCGAGTGGCACCCACGGCCCGCGGGCCCATAGCTCAGTCGGTTAGAGCGGCCGGCTCATAACCGGTGGGTCCCTGGTTCGAGCCCAGGTGGGCCCACCTGAAAAGTAGACGAGACGTAGAAGCGAAAGGCAGTCCGTGCGCGATCAGTTGATGAACCTCCTCAAGCTGCAGGCCTGTGACGTGAAGGTTCGCGAGCTCGAGACCGCCGCGAAGCAGCTCCCCGCCAAGCTCGACCCGCTGCGCCGCGACCTCGCGAAGCTGCAAGGCATGCTCGATGGCGAGCGCGCCAAGCTCGCGGAGACCGAGACCTGGCGCAAGGCGCAGCAGGAGATGATCGACCGCGACCGCGATGCGCTCAAGGCCGCCCAGAGCAAGCTGCAGGCCTCGAAGAACACCAAGGAGTTCTCCGCCGCGAGCCGCGAGGTCGAGAACAAGCGCAAGGCGATCCAGGATCGCGAGAGCGAGCTCAAGAAGGTCGTCGAGGCCGCTTCGACATCGACGCAGCAGCTGCAGTCGCGCGACGCCGACGTCCAGAAGCTGCGCGACGAGCTGGCCCAGAGCGAGGCCGGCATGGCCGACCAGGTCCAGGCACTCGACGCGCAGCTCGCGCAGGCGCGCACCACGCGCGACGAGGCGCGGACCGGTGTCGAGAAGCACTGGCTCAAGACCTACGACACGCTGAGCGCCAAGCGCGGCTACGCGGTCGCGCCCGTGCTCAAGGGCGTGTGCCAGGGCTGCCACATGGCGCTGCCGCCGCAGCTCAACAACATCCTCGCGCGCATGGAGTCGATCGAGACCTGCCCGCGCTGCGCCCGCCTGGTCTACCGCCAGGACATGCTCGATCCGCCGGCTGCCAAGCCGGACGCGCCGGCGCCCGAAGGCCAGAGCTAGCGCTCGCTAACGCCCGGGCTCGATCCGCGCGGCACGCCGGATCACGACTCGAGGCGCGAGGCGAGCGCGAACAGTCGATCGCGCCGGGTATCGACGATGTTCCCGGCCGCGCGCGCGATCGCGGCGACCGGCTGCGCCGGCTGGGTCGCGATGAACGAGCTCGCATCCCCCGCACCTGCCCACCAGCGCTTCGCCATCTCGACGCCCTTCATCACGGCGGCCTCGCCGACGGTCTCCATCAGAAACGCGCCGACGGGTGACGGCTTGGTATCGAAGCTCGACTCCGACGCCCTGCCCTGCGCGAGCAGCCGCTGCAGCGGTGCATCGAGATCGGTCGCCGCGCGCAACCGCGGCAGGTAGTGCTCGATGCGCTTCATCGCCGGCCGCTCGCGATCTTTCATGCCACCCATGAAGTAATCGAGCGGCACGTCGCCACCGGTCAGCTCGGCGAGCGCCTCGACGAGCGCGATCGAGTACAGCTTCGCGCGCAGGTAGCGCACCGCGAGCTCGAGGTTGCCGGTGGTGCGTGCGACCCGTCGGGCGTGGATCTCGGGCCTGGGCTCGTCGCGCCAGGTGTGGAACACCCGGTCGGCCGGCAGCCACGCGAGGAAGCTCTCCATCTTCTGGAGCGCGACCCGATAGTCCTGCACCGTGTAGACCATCGGCGAGTGCAAGGCCGGATTGCTCTCGGGCAGTAGCTTCCACGTGTTGTCGAGGAAGCTCGCCGGGTCGTTGTCGGCGAAGTTCTCGACATCGCGGTTGCCGAGGCGGACCGCGCGGCGCAACACCTCGTCGAGCTCGTCGCCGGCGATGCCGAGCTGGACCAGGCGATCGCGCAGCTCGGTCACCGGGCTCGTGCGAAACGGGATCGTCTGCTCGATGCAGGCGGCGACCGCGATGCGCTGGTGGCGGTCGAGCGCATCGTGCAGCTGCAGGCTGGCCACGATCGCGGAGGCCAGCTCGTTGAGGCCCGACGTCGCGGTCACGAGGTCGCCGGCGCGCCGGCCGAACACGGCGAGCACGTCGGCGGTGACCTCGTCATCCTCGGCGGCGGCGAGCACGCGCCAGCCGGCGTCCGCGGCGGTCAGCACCCGGTCCATCTCGACGCGCATCGACCGCGGCGGCCCCTGGTCGACCTGGATGTAGACCGCGTCGTGATAGAGGGCCGCGATCACCTCGAGGGGATCGCCCTGCCGGGCGAGTGCGGTCACGTGGCCGTGGTTGTGGAACTCGCGGCCGGGCGCCGACAGCGCGGCGTGGATCGAGAAGCCCCACCGCTCGATCTCGTTCGTCGCCGCCGCGGATCCGAGCTGGTGGAGCGCCCGCCACAGGGCATTGACGAGCTCGTGCACCGGCGACCGCTGATCCATGGCCCTCGTGGACCACGGTATCACAACGAAAGGCTCACACGTCGGAGAGGTCGATAAGCCGAGTTCTGTATGCGGCGACCATTCATCTAGGTCCGTCGTTGCCGGCGGACTCCAGCGACCAACCCGGGGTCATCGTGCGGGCCACACGACCCCTGTCTGGTCTTGCTTCGGGTGGGGTTTGCCTAGCCCTCGCTGTCACCAGCGAGGCGGTGCGCTCTTACCGCACCGTTTCACCCTTACCGGCCTCGCGGCCGGCGGTTTGCTTTCTGTTGCACTGTCCTGCGAGTCACCTCGACTGGCCGTTAACCAGCACCCTGCCCTGTGAAGCTCGGACTTTCCTCCCGCGCCGTCGCGTTGCCGCGCCGCCGCCGGCGGTCACCTCTCCCTCTCCGACGAGTGAGCGGCGGTACCCTACCGGCCTAGGCCGCCGCCGGCAAGGACTCGTACACACCGCGGCGCAGGTTGCGGCGGATCGCGATCGCCTCGCGGATCACCTTCCACATGTCCTTGAGCGGATTCACGCGCGAGCGGCCGTCGTCCTTCCACTCGACGCCGATCTCGGCGATCGAGAACCCGCGCCGGCGGGCGAGCGCGAGGATCTCGAGATCGAACGCCCAGCCATCGATGCGGCCATAGCGGAACAGATCGCGCGCCGCCTCCGCGGTGAACGCCTTGAAGCCGCACTGGGTGTCGCGCACGCCCGGGACGAGCGACTTCTGGATCACGCGGTTGCAGAGCCGGCTCCACAGCACGCGATAGAACGGCTGCTTGATGTCGGTCTTGGCGCCCTCGACGTAGCGCGAGCCGATCGCGATCTCCGCTTTGCAGGCGATGATCGGCGCGAGCAGCTTCGGCAGCTCGGCGGGCGGCATCGAGCCGTCGGCGTCGCACATCACGCGGATCTGGCCGCGCGCCGCGAGCATGCCGACGCGGACCGCGGCGCCCTTGCCGCGATTGGGGACCTGACGGACCACGCGCAGGTTCGGGATCGTCGCCGCCGCGGCGGTCGCCACGCCCACCGTGTCGTCCTGCGAGCCGTCGTCGACGACGACGATCTCGTAGCGCAGCGGCTGGGCGGCGAGGAACGCGTGCAGGCGCTCGAGCGTCGGCGGCAGGCGCAGCTCCTCGTTGTACGCGGGGATGACGATCGAGAGGTCGACGAACGGGAT
>DAIRFU010000658.1:0-4019 GCA_036794935.1 Kofleriaceae bacterium
GCGAGCGCGTGCAGTGGGAGAGCCCGCTGCCCGACGAGCTGGAGCACTGGGTCGACCGGATACGCACGACGCGCCAAGCGCCGTAACGGGATGGATCGCGCAGTCCGATCGTGGGCCGCGAAATCCAGGCGGTCGGCAGGGAGATTTCTGTGACTCAGTACGTAAGATGTCGCGAGTATGGGCGTGTGGGTCATCAGGACCGGTGGAGCGCACCGCGTGCGCCAGCGCCCCTCGCGGTGCGACCCGCCGCATGACGTGGTGACGCGATGACGTTCGATCGAGAAGGTCCGTCGCGCTCGTTCGATCGCGGCCATGCGTCAGCGCCCAGGTCGAGTGGTGCGGACGTGCGTTCGCGCGCCGAGCTGGCGGAGGGCTACACGACCCGGCTTCCGGGCCATATCCGCAGTATCGAGAAGGCACTCGCAGAGGTCCGGGACGCGGAGCGCTCGCGTGAGGTCTCGAGATTGCGAGTCGCGCGCGACGAGCTCGGGCAGACCGTTCGCGTCGCGAGCTTCATGCGAAACAAGGCAGCCGAGCTGGCCGGGGAAGCAACCCCCGCCCTGCAACCCACGCTGCGCGAGCTGCTCGGTACGCTGGATGATCTGGTAAGGACTGCGAAGCCGCACATCGGCCAAGGCGGTCAGCCGGACGGGGCGACCATCGAAGCCACGCACAGCTTGGCGGGCGCTGCGCCCGGCCCGCCCAGCTCGGCGAGGGACCACCTGGACAAGAGCCGTGCGGACGCGGTCACAGCCGCACGCGACACGATGCCCCTCGAGCGTGGCGATGTCCGCGCGAACAACGCCGCGTTGGGGCCATTGTCGACCGAGATCATCGCCCCAAGGCACGCGCCCCAGGTTGCTGCGACCGCAATCGGTCGCGAGGCGGAGATCCTCGCGATCTTGACGGCACCCGTTTCGGGACCGTTCGAAGCTGCCTACAAACAGAAGGAAGCAGCGCTTGGCGGGGAGTTTGCGCTGCTCGATCGACGAGAGAGCAGCACGCTGGCGGAGCGGCTGGAGCGGCGCGATCCGAACGATGCGATCGCGAAGGCGTTCGGCCGCATGAACCCGGAGCGCAGAGCCAGGCTACTCGGCCATCTGATCGATCCCAAGCGGCTGGCCCACAAGGACGAGCGCGACCGTGCGAAGGCCTCGTCGCCTGAGGGGATCGCGCAGCCAGTCCCGACAGCGCTCGCGCGTGGAGGGGAGCAAGTACGGGCCGGTGCAGAATCGGAAGGACCTGCGCCGGCCTCGTCCGCGTCGACGTTGCCGCCCACGGCGCACTCCGAGTCGGTGACCGGTCAGAAGACCAAGCTCACGAAGGTCGAGGCCGCGCCGGCGGGCACCGTGATCTGCTCGACTCGCGTCGACCTCTCGCTGCTTGGCGCCGAGCATCACTCGCAGAGCGGGACCGCCGCGAGCGCGACACTGCTCGTCTCGGGCGATCGCATCCTGCTTCACATCGAAGCCGACGACGCGCACTGGGTTGCCAGCGCGACGGCAGCGCAGCTCGTCGACGCGATCGCTGGACCGCGCGCGATGAAGGAGCTCGGCTCGGCGACGGCGTTTCTTCGCAAGCTTCCCGATCGTGTCCGACACAGTGGCACCAAGCTGCGCGTCAGCCTGTGGGGCACGGAGCCGAACGAGAGCTTCGCGGTACTCGACGTCCAGCGCATCGTCCAGGGCGCCGAGGCGGGCACGCTGGCTGGCTTTCGTCCGGTCGAGGCGCAGATCCTGCTCGGCAAGGCAGGCGGCGTACGCGTGTTCGGCGGCGATCAGGTCAGGGCGGAGGCTGCAATTCCGGGCTCGCCGATCGGCGGCGAGTGGTTCGAGCTGGCACCCGATCCGCGCCTGTGGGCGGCACTCGGAACCGAGCACGGGCCGAGCTACGGCGGCGCCTTCTACGATCACGGCGTATTGCGCATCGCGGTCAAGCCGACGCGAGAGGCACAGACCGGAATCGTCGCGCACATCGATCTGCTCCACCTCGCGAAGAAGCTCGAGACGCTCGGCCGCAAAGCGGCATCGTGGGTCGCCAAGCTCGTCGACCGGATCAAGAACAACGTTGTCGATTTCCTGAACATGATCGGGAACACCCTGCGGTTCGAGCTTCCCGACGTACCCGGCACGTGGTTCGAATTCGACCTGTCGATGCAGTTGCCACGGCTGTTGAAGGGCGGGCACTTCGATCTGGCGGGGCTGTTGCCGACGGGGTTCCACATCGATCTCGGCGGGCTCTCACTCGGTGCGCTACCGTCAATCGATTTCCCCTGGCTGCGCGGGCCGAGCCTCGGCAGCTTTCACGTCAACTGGAGCGGCATCCGCAAGGTACTCGGCTCCCTTTCGTTGCCTCGCCTACCCGGGCTCGATCTGAGCCTGCACCACAAGGGAGACTTCACGCTGGGCCTGGGCGTCGATCTCGGCGCCCTGATTCCCGACCTTGGCGATTTCGCGCTCGGCTTTGAACTGAATCTCGAGAAGCTGCTCTCGAGGATCGAACGCGGTGGGCACTGGCTGCTTGCCAGGATGCGCAACGCCGGTGACTGGCTGACGACGCACGTCCACCTCGGCAGAGACGGCGTGCTGCGCATCTACGACCGCGCGGATCCAGCCGGACCCATGCTCGGTTTCCACCTGGCGCGGCTGCTCGACGGCGCCGACCCGACGGATCTCGCGCCGACAGAGATTCGCTACGGCGAATCGAAAGGTGCGGCGAGCATCGAGATGGGAGAGGTCCAACCTGCCCTGAAGGGCCCTGTCGAAGCGCAGCCGAAATCGATCACCGGCAAGGTGTCACCGGAGCGGCCAGAGGGTGTCGTGGTCATGCGCCGCCAGGCGATGGCCGCCCCCGTGTCGCTCGCGAGGACGCTCGCACTCGCGCCCGGTGCCGCCATCGACGTCGAGCTCATCCAGCACGGCGACCACCTGACCGTCTGGAGCCAGGCGAAGAGCTCCGTCTATGCCCACGAGCAGGCGCTCCGCACGACCGTGAGCATGGACGCGATCGGCGCAGCGATCGCGCGCCTCGACAAGCTCAGGCCCTTGCACCTGGGAGCGGGCGACCTGCCGATCGCGCTCGATTTCCAGCACAGCGTCCAGGGGCCGCGCATCACCTTCGGCCGGCTCGCGATACCGAGTAGCGCCTCCGTCGCCGGCAAGGCTGGCAAGGTCAGCGGCTACGCCGAGTGGAAGCTCGAGCAGTTGCTGAGCGCGAGCGACTGGACGCATCTCGTGCCCGTCATCGCGCAGGTCAGTATCGACGGCGTGGGCGGCGTCCAGCTCGGCAAGCTCACCCCGAGCGGCGCGCTGCTCGGCTCGCACACGTTCGACGCGCCCGAGGTCCGCCGCACGCTGCTTCACGCCGACGATGGCGTGTCGTTCGTGTACGGCGCGATCTACAAGGGCAAGGACCTCATCGAGGTCGCGGTCGCCAAGGACCCGACGATCACGGAAGGCGCACTCGCGAGCCTTCACCCATCGGCGCTCCTGTCGCTGCTTCGAAAGCTCGGGGAGCTCGGGCGGCGAGCGCTCGAACGGGTCGCTGATATCGCGATGCCGACGTGGCGCGCTGGCGGAGGGTCCGACGTCTGGCATCACCTGACGAGCATCGCGCAGGCCGTGGCGGATCAGTTCCTCAAGTTCGTCAATGGCATCCTGTCGATCCGCGTCGGCGGTATCGACCTGAGCTGGGACCTGAACCTCCAGATTCCGAGATTTCGCGACCACATCAACCTCGACGCTCTCATCCCCGACATCCGCTTCAGCCTCCCGAACCTGCCGGGCTGCAACTTCTCGTTTGCTCACGGTCCCGGCTTCGCAAACCCGTTCACGCGGATCCGGTTCCCGAAGCTGCGCGAGCTCCTGCCCGACCTTCATGTTCCGGATATCGAGCTCGGTGTTGCCTGGATCGAGGGCGGCTTTGACCTCGGGATGTCACTCGATCTTGGTAACCTGCTTGGCGATGGCAACCGCTCGATGCAGTTCCGGTTGCCCCTCCAGGTCATTTTCGAGAAGCTC
>DAIRFU010000659.1:0-4014 GCA_036794935.1 Kofleriaceae bacterium
AGGCCGAAGAGACGCCCGTGATGGCACTGCCGTCGGCGGCGCTGACCGGGCCCGCCGGCTCGGCCGCGGTTGCACCGGTCGGTCCGCCCGGCGCGATCGACGGCAAGGTCGACAAGAACGACACGCTCGGCAAGCTGCTGCGCAAGAGCGGCCTGTCCGCGGGTGAGGCCGACGAGGTGATCCGCTCGCTATCGGGCGTGCTCGACTTCAAGAAGATCCGCGCGGGCCAGAAGTTCCACATCGAGCGCGGCGCCGACGGTCGCGTCGAGCTCTTCGAGCTCGAGCTGTCGAGGATCCAGAAGGTCCGCTCCGAGCGACAGGAGAGCGGCGAGCTCGCGGGCAAGACCGACGACGCCGAGACCCGGCTCGAGCTCAAGACGCTCGGCGGCCCGATCGACTCGTCGCTCTACGCGTCGATCACGAACGCCGGCGAGACCGGTGCGCTGGTCGATTTCTTCGTCGACGCGTTCGCGTACGACATCGACTTTTTCAATGACACGTACGACGGCGACTCGTTCCACGTCGTGGTCGAGAAGCTCTACAAGGATCAGGAGTTCATTCGCTACGGCAAGATCCTGGCCGCCGAGTATCGCGGCAAGGCCGGCACGTTCCAGACGTACGAGTGGCACGGCAAGTACTACGACGCGCACGGAGAGGCGACCGAGCGCGGCATGCTGAAGACACCGCTCAAGTTCACGCGCGTGTCGTCCGGCTTCGACCGTTCGCGCATGCACCCGGTGCTGCACACCGTACGGGCGCACCTCGGAATCGACTACGCCGCGCCCGTCGGTACGCCGGTGCGCGCCGCGGCGCCCGGTGTCGTCTCGTTCCGCGGTCCGGCGGGCGGTGCCGGCAATCTGGTGATGATCCGCCACGAGGGCGGCATCGAGACCGCGTACATGCACCTCAGTAAATTCGCCAAGATCAAGGTCGGCCAGCGCATCGACGCGAAGACCGTGATCGGCTACGTCGGCACCACCGGGATGTCGACCGGCCCGCACCTGCACTTCGGGGTCAAGAAGAACGGCGCGTACATCGATCCCACCAAGCTGGCACCGATGCGCGGCCGCTCGGTTCCCCGGTCCGAGCGTGACGCGTTTCGCGCCGAAGCTGCCCGCCTGCAAGGCATGATGACGCAAGTCACGATCGGCCTTGCCGATTCGCAGCTTCGTCGTCATGCTTGATAGGTGGTCAAGCTCCTCGTCGGACTGCTCAAGGGTGCGGCAATCGGTGGTGCCGTCGGCTACGGCGCGGTCGCGCTCGCGGACGCGACGGGCTTCGGTAACGCCTGGCTCACGTTCGGCTTGATCGGCGCACTGGTGGGCCTGTTCGTGGGCAAGCCGCTGTGGTCGCTGATCCGGGACAAGAACACGACGAACATCATCGCGATCCTCAAGGCCGCGTTCGGCTTCGGGGTGGGCTGTGGCCTCTATGCCCTGCTCGCGAAGGTGTGGTCTCCCGATCCTGATCTGCTCGTGATCGCGGATTACCCGATCCTGTACTGGCCCCCGACGATCGGTGCCGCGATCGGCGGCGTGTACGGCGGCTTCGTCGAGCTGGACGATTCGATCGGCGATGATGCGAGCGCCAAGAAGAAGGCGCCCAAGCAGCTCGAGAAGTAGCACCTGAGGCGCCCTCGCCTCGACTGGCCACTGGCTACTGCATCAGCCGGTGAGCCACTGCAAGTTCCGCGGGGTTGAGCTGGGCACGGGCCCTGCTTCTCATGCCGCGCATGCGAGACATCCGGCTGTTCATCGCGGCGCACCTGATGCTCGTGGCGATCGCGATCGTCGGCAGCTTCTAGAGGTCGGCGTCGACCGAGACCCCGATCATGTCGGTCGAGCCGTCGTAGGTTCCCGGCACGGCCTCGCCGTCGCCGGTGCCGAACGGGTTGTCGAGCTGCCACGCGCTCGCGGTCACGCGCTCCTTGATCGACCACGTGCGTGCCCAGCCAAACGTGAGCGTGAAGCCGCCGGCCGTGACCTCGAGGCCGAGGCCGAGCGTGTGGCCGCCGAGGTCGGCAAACGTCGGCGACAGCCGCGCGCCGGCGGTGCCGGCCGTCGCGTAGGCGTACCCGCCGGTCGCCCACAGAAAGCCGCCGATCAGCTCGACGTCGAGCGCGCCGCGCAGCGCGCCGTGCGTGCGCGACGAGATCCGCGATGGCAGCTCGGCGAGCTCCACCGTGGTCGGCGCGGTCGGCGTGGTGGCATCGGTGATCGTGACGCCGGCCATCTGCCAGCTCGTCGCCTCGGCACGGCGCGGGAACCAGTAGAGATCGCCGCCGACCTCGGCCGCGAAGCCGTCGCCGAGCCAGCGCGCGCCGCTGCGCACGATGATCGGCTGCTCGACCTCGAGCCGCGCGTCCGCGCCGCCCGTCGAGGCGTGCGCGAACGAGGTCGCCGGGTTGCCCGTGCTCGCGACCTCACCGTGCACGCGCGCCGGTGCGCTCCAGCTCGCCGACAGCCCGAGCTCGATGCGCGAGTCGATCGGGGCGACGAGGACGCCGGCGGCGGCGCTCGGCGCGAAGTCGTCGACGCCGGACATCCCGAGCTCGACGTCGTGCGCCGGATCGCCGAGCACGTCGGGCTCGGGCTTGCCGAACACGACGCGGCCGACGTCGCCGGCCCACAGCCGCCGCGACTCGCTGATCGCGATCCGCGAGGTCGACAGCGACAGGCCGAACGCGATGCTGTCGGTCAGCCGGTACGCGCCGGCGACCGAGAGCGTGTCGCGGCGGATCGAGCCGGCGAGCCCGGCGTAGCGGTACTCGAACGCGTTGCCGTACTCGGCCGCGGGGATCGCGCGCGGGCGGCGGAGTGCGCGCTCGCTGCGCACCGTCGTGCCGGCCGCGATGCCGAGGATCCAGTCGCCGATCGCGCCCTCGAGCGCGATCATCGGCACGAGCCGCGAGCTCGATTGATCGCGGGCGGCCGGCGCGTGCTGCGAGGCCAGGTAGTAGCTCTCGTCGTCGAGGAACGCGAGGCCGAGCTGCAGCCGCGTCGACGAGCGCCGCGCGATCGCGGCCGGGTTGACGAGCAGCGCGCCGCCGCCGTCGTCGGAGACCGTGCCGACCCCGGCCCGGCCGATCGCGCGCGGCGTGCGTCCGGCCACGATGGGCGCCTCGCCGCGAGCCTGTGCGCACCACGCGACGAGCGTCACGGCGGCGGCGCAGCGACCCAGCACGCCGCCACGATAGCGCGTCGCGCGAGCGGCCTGCGCGCGCCCGCCGGCATTTTGCGGCCGGCGCGACTCACGCCGGCGGCCCGCGCTCGCCGCGGCGGGTCCCCGTGGCCGCGACTACTGGCAGCCGCAGCACTTCGTGCGCGAGGCCTCGCACGTCGTGTTCGCGGTCGCGCACTTGTTCGCGGCCCAGCCGTCGCCGGCGAGCTCCGCGGCGAGCTTGCAGATCTTGTCGGCGTTGTCGCAGATCGAGTCGCTGAGCTCGCAGCTCGTCTTGCACGTGCCGGTCGGCGCCGGCTGGCATTTCGGATCCTGCGCCGCCGGCAGCGCGCCCATCGGCTGCGCCGGCGCCGCACCGATCGCCTCGGCGGTCGGCGCCGGCAGCTCGAGCTGCACGCGCGCGGTGTCGATCTGCTGGGCGAGCTGCTCGATCTGATCGTGCGGGCTCGCCGGCAGCGGTGACTCGCCGGCACTGCTCGCCGCACCGGGTGGCCCGAGCGCGCCCGGCGGTGCCGACGACGCGGGCTTCTGCGAGCCACTGGCGCAGGCGACGAGCGCCGTGCAGCACGCGGCCATCAGCAGCGCTCTCACCATCCGCTCGCCGCCTGGCTGTCCGTCTCGCTGCAGTTGCAACAGCGCTGCTTCGCGTCCCGGCACGACGCCTTCGCGCTGTCGCACTTGTCCTGCGCCCACTTGTCGTCCTTGCCGAGCTCGTCGGCGAGCGTGCAGATCGTCTCCGCGTTGTCGCAGATCGCGTCGGCGAGGCTGCACACGTCGCCGCAGGACGGAGGCACCGGGTGCGAATCGGGACACACGTGCCGCGCCTGCTCGAGC
>DAIRFU010000660.1:0-4013 GCA_036794935.1 Kofleriaceae bacterium
AGCTCCAGGCCGTGAGCGCGACCCCCGCGACCTGTCTCGTGCGCATCGCCGCCAACGAGCCGCCGCGGTTCAAGCGTGTGCTCGACGCCGGCGCGCACGGTGTGATGATCCCGTACGTGAGCACGGCCGACGAGGCGCGCGCCGCCGTACAGGCGATGCGCTATCCGCCGCGCGGGACGCGTGGCGTGGCGAAGCTCACGCGCGCCTCATCCTTCGGCGCGCGATTCGACGAGTACTTCGCGCACGCGCACGAGTGGCTCGTGACACTCGTGCAGATCGAGACGGCGGACGCCGTGGAGCGTGCGCAGGAGATCGCCGAGGTGGACGGTGTCGACGTCGTGTTCGTCGGCCCGATGGATCTCACGACGAGCATGGGGATTCCGGGCCAGTACGACGACGCGCGGTTCCACGATGCGCTCGGCGAGGTGGCCGACGCGGCGCAGAGCGCGGGAAAGGCGGCGGGGATTCTGCTGCTCGATTCGGCGAACCTGCCGTTGGTGCGGGAGCTCGGCTACACCGTCGTGGCGCTGGGGTCGGACGGAGGCGCGGTGCAGGCGGGATTGAAGCAGAGTCTCGCCAGGCTTCGCGGGAGTTGAGCAGCTACGCCGAAGCTCAGGGCTTCACGGCGATCTGGTAGCAGTTGTTGATCGATCGCAGTGTCAATGCCTCGGCAGTGCTTGCGTTCACCAGGATTGGCGAGTCCCAGTCGCGGGTTATCAACCATTTGCTGTCCGGCAACCAGGCAAGTCCCGCGTCCGATTTGATGATGCGAGGAATGTCGAGCTGCCGCAGCGAGGTGCCATCGCTGTTCGCGACCGCGATGCCGGCGTTGTTGAAGTACGCCAGGCGCTGCCCGTCGGGGGAGATGACAGGGAACTCGCCCGGCGGTCCCACCGCCACCTTCGATCCGGTCGCGAGATCGAGCACGTAGAGCGCGGTATAGTCGGAGTACGCGATTCGCGCTCCATCGGGGGATACACCCGGGGCCGACACGGCCTCGGAGATCGTGGCGACGATGCGTTCGAGAGCCGAGCCGTCCGGACGTACGCGCCATACGGCATATCCCGAGCTGTCCCGTGCACCGAAATAAATGTACGTGCCATCCGCGCTGTACCGCGGAAAGAACGCAGATATGACGGCGCTGCCCTGAAGAAGGTCTCGTTCGGTACCCGCGCCGTCGACGACGAAGATCTTGGAGTACGGGCCAGATGGCCGTTGGAATGCGATCGCTTCGCTGGTCGGTGACGGTGACGGATAGCCGGGAGACGGGCTCCGGATTCGAGTCCGTATCGACGTCCCATCCGTTTTACCGTCTGCGATCCAGGTATCGGTCTCGCCCAGATACACGAAGGCGAGATCGACTCGGGGGATCACGGTGAAGCGCGCTGTGTCGACGATGCTTCCACTGCTCACGATGACGACTCCCCGTCCGATCTCTTGACTCGCTCGAACGTTCCCTGCGGCGTCCACCGTGGCGAGCGGAGATGCTGACGAAAAGGTCATCGCATCGGAGCGACGATTTCCGAACCGATCCGCCGCGGCGGCTCCGATGTCGTAGCTTCCTCCGAACGCGACCTCCGCATCCAGAGCAGTCATCACGATCCTCTTCGCGATGCTCGGAAGAACGGTGACGTGTACCGTATCCGCGAGCCCCAGCTCGGGGGAGCTCACACGGAGACCCGCGTCGCCGGCGACCGTTCCCACTTGCACCAGGACACTCGCGCGTCCCGACGCATCGGTCGTGTCGCTCGTCAGAGTACCGAAGCTGTTCGCTGCGATGTTCGAAGTCAGAATGGTCGATTCGAACCGTCGCGTCGTATCTGCCGTCGGCAGCGTCTGAAAGTAAACGATGAGTCCGGGCCTGGGGTGTCCGCCTTCACGCACCTCGACAACGAGCGCCTGCAACGGACGCGCCTGCACCGTGTCCGAGACGCCCGCTCCCGCAACGATGCGTAGTTCACCGATCGCTGCTTCGGTCGGCTCCGAGTTGCGCCCACCTCCGCATGCGACGAGCACGGTGATCGCGAACAGTGCCGCAACTTGAAAACGATGCATGCGAAGCTCGGTATGAAAGTCGACTCCTTCCAGACGACCGACCGAGGCCTCGCGTCGCAGCGCGCTGCCAAAAACCCATTCGATGACTTGCACCAAGGCTGACCGAGTTCGGCAGCCCGCATTCTCAGGGCCGAACGGACATCTGATAGAAGTCCGTGAGCGGCACCGGATACACCTCGGTGGTCGAGGCATTTGCGATCAGCGGACCGGAATAGCCGCGCACGAAGAGCCACGAGCTTCCGGGCAACCAGGCGAGCCCTGGATCGGAGCTCACGAAACCCGCCGCAACGGACTTCGGCGACGTGCCATCGACGTTGACGACGACGATTGCGTCGCTGAGATAGGCCAGCTGCTTGCTGTCGGGAGAGAACTCGAGGAAGGTGGCGGAGCCGCTCACCGGCGTCTTCGCACCGTTCGCGAGATTCAGGATCGTGATCCCCGAATACTCGGAATAGGCGATCCGGCTGCCGTCGGCTGCCACGCCGAGATGAGGTTGTCCATAGTAGGAAGGGGAGGTCGTGGTGACGATCTTCGTCAATCCCGTGCCGTCCGCGCGCGCGCGCCAGACGGAGTACGCTTCGCCCGGGACGTAGCCGGTGAAGAAGATGAACT
Organism: Kofleriaceae bacterium; assembly: GCA_036794935.1. GTDB lineage: Bacteria > Myxococcota_A > Polyangia > Haliangiales > Haliangiaceae > JABFXX01. The sequence continues at coordinate 2,668 of DAIRFU010000660.1, forward strand.
GCCCGTCGCCACTGAAGTGTGCGAACTGTTGAGATTGAACCAGGTTCGTCCCGACGAGTTGTCTCTTGTTTCCTGCAGCGTCGACCACGTAGATCACGAAGCCGCCACTCTCGGGCTGCTGATACGCGATCAGGTCACCGGTCGGCGAGATGTTCGGATAAGCCGGCGTGGCCGCGGGGATGATCCGCTTCAGGGCGGACCCGTCCATCTTCGCCGTCGCGATCGAGCCGACGTTATTGACGAAGTGCAGGAGCGCCATCGTGCCGGCGGGAAGAACCGTGAACCGCGCCGAGTCCGTCACGCCTCCCGCGCTCACCGCGATCGCGCCGCGGCCGATCACCGAGCCGACCGTCACGCGCCCTGCCGCGTCGGTCGACGCGGCATTCGGTCCCGCACTCAACGTGACCTGGTCCGCGCGCTTGTTTCCGTACAGATCGCCGACCTGGGCGCCCACGTCGTAGCTCCCACCCGCCAGAACGGTCGTGTCCCGGACGGTGATGATGAGTCGCGCCGCCTTCCCGGGCTGCACGGTGAACTTCGCCGTATCGGCGAGACCGAGCTCCGGACAGCTCACCAGCACACGCGCTTCACCAGCGACGGTCCCCAGTTGTACGAGTGCGCCGGCACGACCGGCCGAATTGGTCGTGTCGCTGGCGAAGTTGCCGAAAAAGTTCTGCGAGATCTTGGCGACCGCGATCGCCTGCTCGAACCGGCGAGTGGTATCGGCGCTCGGCATGCTTTCGAAGCGCACGACGAGCCCCTGCCTCGGTTGCCCGCCCACTCGCACTTCCACCACGAGGGCTTGTAGCGGCCGTGCAAGGACGGTGTCGGTGATCGCCTCGCCGGCGACGACCTGAACCCCCGTCGATTGCGGCCCTGTCGGGCTGTCGCTGCCGCCTCCCTCGCACGCAAGAAGGGCCAGAAGAGCGAGGGAGGTGGAGCATCTGCGGTGCAACATCAGGCCGTCGGTGGGGGGAGCGCCGAATATCAGCCGACCTCGACCATTGCGCAACTACCCCAGCATCCGCTCGATGCTCCGCACCAGCGGCGCGAAGCTCAGGCTCTTCCCCGCGACCCGCTCCGCCTGCTCCTGCGCCAGCTCGCGCTGCGCCTCCGAGAACAGCGACTGCACGATCCACGGCCCTGCACGCGGATTCCTCCACCAGTCCGCGTCGTACCGCTCGACCAGCGTCTCGGTGATCAGCGCCTGGAGCTGCCACGCGCGCAGATACCGCGCGGCATAGTACCGCGGATCGACGTCGACGAACGCGTCGGCGCGCGCATACCGGAACGTCGTCGCACCCGTGAGCGTCTCGACGTACAGATCGGGCAACGCGTCCCACGGC
>DAIRFU010000661.1:0-4009 GCA_036794935.1 Kofleriaceae bacterium
CCTCGGGATCGCCGAGCACCTTGAGCACGTTGCCGCCGAGCTCGTTGCGCACGGCATCGGGGTAGCGCGTGATCTCGACGACGATCGCGTCGCCGTCCTTGCCGTGGGGCGCATCGAACACGCTGACGCGGCCGAAGTCCGCCGCGATGCGCGGATCGTCGGGCTCGAGATAGATCGCACGGCCGACCCGGCGCAGGATGCCGGTGATCCGCGCGCGGCCGCGCTTGATCACCTCGACGACCCGGCCCTCGGTGCCGCGCACGCCCGGCCAGGTATCGACGGCGACCTGATCGCCGTCCATCGACGTGCCGCGATACTTCGCGGGCACGAACACGGTGCCGTCCTCGGTGGCGACGAAGCCGTAGCCCGCCGGGTGCACCGTGATGCGGCCGACCAGGCCACCCGCCGCCGCCGCGCCGCGGGCCTGCGGCCGTCCGCCGCCGCCCCGGCCCGGGCTCGCAGCCGGACGCTTGCCTCCGCGCGGAGCCTCGCCGGGCGGCTCGACGATCACGTCGGCCTCGCGTGCGGCCGGGCTGGCCGGGTCCACGAGATCGATCACGCGAATCTCGCCGGTCTCCGGATCGTACTCCTCGCCCCTCGTCGCGGACCTCGCGGCCTTCGGCGGCGCGCTCGGCTTCCACGGGAGCTTGCCGTCTGGTTTGGTTCGCCGCGCTTCGCGCGCGGGCTTGGCTGGCTTCGCAGCTCTGGCCGGCTTCGCGGCCCTGGTGTGCTTGTCGTCGACGGGTGGCACCGGCTTCGCGCGCGGATCCGCCTTGCGGCCCTGCGGCGAGAGCGCGAACGCGCCACCGGGGAGGACCTGAACGTGGCCCTCCTCGACGAGCTCGCGCAGCTGCGCGCGCAGCGCGGTGTAGTCGTGCTTGCGCACGCCGAGGTCATCGGCCAGCGCGGTCAACTTGATGCCTGGGGTGACCAGGCGGGACAGGCAATCGAGAATCGCCTGTCGATCGAGATCGTACATTGCTTGCTTTCTATAACTGATTAACGAAATGCGTGGAGGTGCCCGTCATCGCCGGCGATGTAGATCGTGCCGTCGGCCGCGATGGCGGGCGTGGTGTCGACATCAGCGGGCAGCGCGAGGTGCCAGCGCAGCGTACCGTCGGGTGCGACCGCGTAGACGTGCTCGTCCTGCGCGCCGAACAGGATGATCCCGTTCGTCGCGATGCCGGGGGTGGCTTGAATCTTGTCGGCGGCGGCGACCTTCCACTGCACGCGGCCATCCGGCGCGATCGCGTAGAGCTGCTTGTCGTAGCTGCCGACGTAGAGCGTGCCGTCGGGGGCGAGCGCCGCGCCGCCGCGGACGTCGTCGCCCGCGATCACGCGCCACCGGACCGCGCCCTCGGGCGACACCGCATAGAACGTGTGATCATCGCTGCCGACGTAGATCGTGCCGTCGTCGCCGACGACCGGCGAGCTGTCGACGTCGCCGCCGGTGCGCAGCTCCCAGCGCTTGGTGCCGTCGGGCGCGATCGCGTAGAGCGCGTCGTCCTGGCTGCCGGCGTAGATCGTGCCATCGGGCGCGAGTGCCGGCGTCGACGCCACGTGCTCGGCGGTCGCGAGCTTCCAGCGCAGCGTGCCGTCGGCCCAGATCGCGTAGATGCCGTCGCCGCCGGTGTAGATCGTGCCGTCGGGCCCGATCGTCGGTCCGCCATCGACGTCGCAGCGCGACGACTCCGGGCCGAAGCCCTTCGGATCGCAGTCGCCGATCCCGAGCTTCCACTTCTGCGTGCCGTCGCTCGTGATCGCGTAGAGGTGATCGTCGTCGGAGCCGATGTAGATCGTGCCGTCCTCGGCGACCGCGGGCGTCGACCACGATCGATCGCCGGTCTTGAACGTCCACTTCACCGAGCCCGCGGGATCGATCGCCGAGAGCGAGCCGGCGTGCGACGCGACGTAGATCGTGCCGTCCGGTCCGATCGTCGGCGAGCCGGCGACGACGCCGCCGACGTCGACGCTCCAGAGCTCGGCCGGCGGTTTCGCCGGTGCGGGCCCGCCGCGGCGACCGGTGTGGCGCGCGTCGCCACCGAACATCGCGAACGGGCGCGGGCCATGGACCCGCGTGGCATCGATCGCCGCGTCACGCGCCGGTGCCGGGCGCTGGATCGGCTCTCTGCAGACGCCGCGCTCGCAGATGCGGGGGTCCCTGCAGTCCGTGTCTTTCGAACACCCGACCTGCCGCACCTGGGCACCGGAGCACCCAAGCGGCGCGACGGCCCAGGCGGCCGCCAACCAAACTCTCACGCGCGAGACCCTACTCCAACCAGGCCGGTGCGGCTACGCCTTGGGCAAGTCGTTCGAGAAGCGCTCGGCGAGCTTCTCGAAGTAGCGGCGGGTCTCTTCGAGCACGACCGGATCTTGATCCGGATACATGCGGATGCCGTGCGCGCCGAATGGATCGGTGGTGACCGGACCGACGGGCAACCCGCCGACGATGCCGGTTTGCTCGTGATAGAGCAATGCCAGCACCTCGGAGTGGTTCTCGGGCACGAGAAAGGTTCTCCGCCCGAGCTCCGGTTTGCCGTCCTTGAAGCCGTCGACCAGCTTGGCCATGTTTCGACGCAGCCAGTCTACCGGGGTGGGCTCTATCAGGAAAGTCCCAACTTGACCTGCGAGTGATCGCGGTCGCCTCCCACATGCGTTCACCCGGTCCGCGCAGATGTTATGCGCGTTAGTCTCCTCACCGTGCAGCTGGAGCTGTGGTTCGACTTTTCCTGCCCGTACGCGTACCTCGCGTCGCGGCGCGCGCCTCACGTGGCCCGGGCCGCAGGGGTGACGCTCGCCTACCGGCCGATGCTCCTGGGCGGCGTGTTCCGCGGGACGGGCGCCGGCGACGGGCCGATGGCGACGCTCGGTCCGGCCAAGGCCGCCCACAACCTGCGCGACATGCACCGCTGGGCCGAGCTGTTCGGGGCGCCGTTTTCGGTCCCCGCCGCGCACCCGATGCGCACGGTGCGTGCGTTGCGTACCTTGCTCGGCCTGCCCCACTCCCGCTGGCCGGCCGCCATCGACGCGATCTACGCCGCGTACTGGCAGCGCGCCGAGGACATCACGCAGGCCCCCGTGATCGCCGCCGCATTGCGTGGCGCCGGCGTCCCCGCCACCGAGATCGCGGACGCGCAGGACCGCGCCGAGTCTGCCGCGATCAAGGACGAGCTGCGCGCGCGAACCGACGAGGCGATCGCGCTCGGCGTGTTCGGCGCGCCCGCCTGGGTGATCCGCCCCGGCGCTCGGAGTGAATCCGAGCGCCTCCACCTCGGGCGCGACGACCGCGAGCCGCTACTCCTGTGGGGCCAGGATCGCCTCCACTGGGTCGACGCGGTGCTCGCCGGCTGGGATCCCGACGCCGGCCCACCGCCCGGCGGTGCGCGGCCGTTCGGCAGCGACGTGCAGGGCTTTCGCTCGCCGTCGACCCTCGACGTCTACTGCGACGTCGCGAGCCCGTTCTCGTACCTCGGGCTCACCCAGCTGCCGAGGCTCGCCGAGTGCACCGGCGTCACCCCGCGCCTGCAACCGATCTTGCTCGGCGCGCTGTTTCGCGACATCGGCCAGGTCAACGTGCCGATGCTCGCGATGCCGCCGCCGAAGCTGCGCTACGTCGGGCTCGAGATGACGCGCTGGGCGCGCTGGTGGGGCGTGCCGTTCGAGCAGCCGACGAAGTTTCCGCAGCGCACCGTCACCGCGCAGCGGTTGATCCTGCTCGCGTGCGAGCGAGGTGTTGCCACCGCGATCCGCCTCGCGAACACGCTCGGCCGCGCGATGTGGGCCGAGCAGCGCGATCTGGAGGACGACGACACGCTGCGCGGCCTCGTCGCCGATGCGGGGCTGCCGCGCGAGTGGCTCGAGCGCACGCGCGAGCCCGAGGTCAAGGCCGCGCTCGCCGACTCGACCGCGCGCGCGAAGGCCGCGGGCGTGTTCGGCGTGCCGACGTGGATCGTCGACGAGCGCTACCTGTTCTGGGGGCAGGACCGGCTCGAGCTCGTGATGCGCGCGC
>DAIRFU010000662.1:0-4009 GCA_036794935.1 Kofleriaceae bacterium
CGGATAGGATGTCGGGTTGGTGGAGGAATCGCCGCCGCACGCGACGACGGCGGCGGCGATGGTGAGCGCGGAAATGTGACGACGGAAGCGTACAAACATCTGCATACCTCTGATACGGGGACGAGCATTATAGGCTGCCGCGCGACGTTGCGCAGCGGGGGAGCAACAGAAGGACGATCGGGGGCATCCGGAGCGCACGGGCAAGCGCATGCCACGGAGCGACAACGAGTTATGGCCGAAAGCGGGGATCGGTGCTTCGTGACCCGGGACGCGAAGGCGCGCCCACGCCGTCCCTCCCGCCGCTCAGTCGCACACCGGCTTCGACATCGCCAGATCCACCGTGCAACCGACTGCCCCCGCGAGACCTCCACCGGGGGTCATGGTGACGCCGACGGTGCTCGTGCCGTTGAACTGGATGACGATGCTCGAGTTGTTCAGCGCCGCTGGCGCGGTGCTGCCGGAGACGCTGACGTAAATTCTCCCCGAGCTCGGCCACGCCACCGCGCTCCCGGCCGTACCCGCCGGCAGGACGAGCTTGGTGATCGCCGTGTTCACTCGGACGTTGACGGGATACGTCGACGTCCCGTCGTCGACCGTACCAGCGACGACGATCGAGGCGTCGCCGTCGAGCACGTGCGGGCCGGAGACGAGGCCAGCCAGCGTGAGCTCATACTGGCCGTACACCCTCACGGACGTCCCTCCTTCGGTCAGGGTGCCGTCGACGACGTTCGTCGCACGCACGGAGTCCGTTTGCGCGGGGTCGAACGCAGCCTGCTTGACCCCCGAGACGCTGAAGGGAGTGAAGCTCTGTCTGAGCGTGATCCCGCGCTCCGAGATCAGCGTGCAGATGAACTTCTGCTCATCCGCCGAATACGCGCAGCTCGTGGAGTCGAACGCTGGCGCGGCGGCGCTCATGTCGACGAATGTCCGCCCGGCCGCTGTAAGCGCCGGGATGGACAGCTCGGCGAGCGCCTGGTCCAGTGTGACAGGGTCGGAGCTCGGGCCGGTCGAGTCGTGGCACGCGACCGCGGCGGCGACGACGAGAGCGACGGCGGCGACCGAACTGCGAACCGGTGAGGAGGCGACCGGCCCTCGCATGTGAATGGACCTATGGTCGTGCACTTCTCGGCGTTCGGAAGCTGCGAACTTCCACGAACTGGAGCTCGCAGACCGGCTGCGCCCCGATGCGCGCCGGCTCGTACCGTTTGGCAAGGAAGTCACGCTTGGCGGACATGACGACCATCGGATTCGTCGATGCAATCGTGCGCCAGGACGAGCCGCGCGGGCGACCGTTCGGATCGATGATCAGCTCAGCGGCGACGCGCGCGATGTCGTACGCCATCGTGGATGCGTATGCGCCCTCGCCATCGGTGGCGCGCTGCGCGCCGTGTGCCACCAACGTTCCCCCGATGCTGGCCGAATGCCACTCGCCGAGGTCGACGACCGTCGGCGGCTTCCGGTGTGACCGCTCCAGCGCGTTCTCGATCTGGTCGTCGAACGAGACCGGATACTCCTGCTCGGTGACCTGGCCTGCGCTCATGTGGACGAGCGGACCTTCCATCGGCTCGTAGCCCGCAACGACGAAGCGAACGCGGAAGGTGCCCGTGTCTGGCGCCACGACGACGAACGTGCCCGCTGCGTCGGTGACCGTGTGCGAGACGGTTCGATCGAGCGAGTCGGCGAGGGCGACGTGGAGGCATTCGATCGGCTTGCCCGTGACGGCATGTCGCGCCAGACCACTCATGGCCGGCGCTTGAGCGATCGCACGTGGGGCGACGGTGAGCACCGCGATCGCGGCGCCGACGTACGAGGCACTGGAGAATGCTGAACGCATGGGGGGAGATGAGCTTTCAGTTGAACAGCGTCACCATCGGCATCGGACCCACCCAACCGAACCGCACCTCATTGCGCAGAAGCTGACAGACGGGTCGCCCGTCCAGGCGCGCGGGCTCGTAGCGCATGGCGGGCGCGTGGGCCCGCAGCGCGGCGAGGTAGTCGGGGTGTGTGGAGACGATCGGGCGCCACGAGTCGGCACGCACGCGGCCGTCGGCGTCCACGACGTACTGCACCACCACGCTGCCTGGCGTTCGCGATCCGCGCATCGAGACCGGAAACCGGATGTCGGCATCGGGACGCGTCGCCACGGCACTATGCCAGCTCGCATCCTCACGCTGGCGAAGCTCCGCCGGACCGGGCCGATCGCCGGCAAGACTGTCTCCGAACTCGAGCGGGTACACACGCTCGCGCACGTCGCCCGCGCGCAGGGTGTCCACCGGACCGACGAGCCGCTCCCACCCGAAGATCTCGAATCCGACGCGGAACACGCCCGGCTCCGGCGCGACGAGAACGAACGTCCCCGCGGAGTCCGTCACCGTGTGCGCGACGGCGCGATCCGCCGTGTCGAGCAGGGCGACGTGGAGGCACGCCAGCGGCGCGCTGCCCCGCGCGTCGCGCGCGATCCCACTTTCGGCGGGTGGCTGGGCGAGGACGTCGCCCGCGGCGAACAGCAGCGCCAGCGCGGCGAGTCGAGCGGACCGCGCGAACGCCGGCGCGGCGAGAAATCGATGCGAGGGAGCGATCATGGTGCGGAGAGTTCGGCTCAGGCGCGCGTGATCGCAATCCCGAGCGCCGAGTACGCCGCTGTCGCACTCTCGGGCACGTCGCGCTCGATCACCAGTCCGCTCGCCTCGGTCACGGGCGCGATCACGTACGGCGACGCGACCCCCAGCTTCTCGGCCGACGCCAGCACGATCGTCTCGGCCGCGTGCCGGCTCAGCGCGCGCTTCATGTATGCCTCCTCGAGATCGCCCGTGCTCAGTCCCGCTTCGGGGTGCACGCCCGTCACGCCCATGAAGTAGATGTCGGCCCGCACGTGCTCCAGGGCCTCGAGCGCCGCGGCGCCGACGGTGACGACGGAATGCTTGAACAGCCGCCCGCCGATGAGCACTACTTCTACCGAGGGATGCGCGACCAGCTCGACGGCGATCGTCGGGCTGTGGGTCACGACGGTCGCCGCGAGGTCGGGGGCGAGGTGCCGCGCGACCTGGGCCGAGGTGGTGCCGCCGTCGAGGATGATGACCTGGCCGGCCCGGACCATCGCCGCCGCGGCGCGGCCGATCGCGACCTTCGCTGCCGGGGCGAGCCGCTGGCGTCCGGCGAAGTCCACGACGGCGGGGGACGCGGGCAGCGCACCGCCGTGGACGCGCTGAAGCCGACCCTCCCCCGCGAGATCGCGCAGGTCGCGGCGGATGGTGTCCTCGGAGACGCCGAGCTCGGCGCTCACCGCCTTGGCGACGATCCGGCCGTCGCGCGCGAGCACGTCGAGCAGATGCCGGCGGCGCTGGCTGGTGAGCATCTGGTCGCCGCGCGAGTCGCGGTCGTCGTCAGGGCTACTTGCGTGTTTTTGCACGATGATGCATGATGTTGCCTGAATTGGCACGACACAATGCGTGAATGCGCTCGAACGGCCTCCTATCTACGGCAAAGAGCTGCGCTGGACCAGTCGCTGTCCGCTCGACCTACCCCAACCCAAGTGATGCAATGCAGCCCGTGATGACGCCGACGACGTTCGGCGACCCTGCCCAGACCCGCCCGATGATGATCCTGATCGCCGGCCCCTATCGCGGCGGCACGGGGGACGATCCCGAGAAGATGGCGGCGAACCTGCGCCGGCTCGAGGCGGTCTCGTGGCCGCTATTCGCCGCCGGCCACATTCCGATGATCGGCGAGTGGGTGGCGCTCCCGGTGTGGCGCTCGGCGGGCGGCTCGCAGGTCGGCGACGCGCGATGGAACGAGGTCCAGTATCCGACCGCCGCGCGGCTGATCGAGCGCTGCGACGCCGTGCTGCGGCTGCCGGGCGAGTCGACGGGCGCGGACAACGACGTGCGGCTGGCGCGGGGCCGAGGGATCCCCGTCTACTTCGAGGTTGGAGAGATCCCTGGAGTGGACCTGGCCGTGAGTTGGTGAGTTGGGTAGCTCGCTAGTTGGTCGGTGAACTAGTGAACGGAAC
>DAIRFU010000663.1:0-4004 GCA_036794935.1 Kofleriaceae bacterium
GCACGATGTTGTGCATGTCCTCCGCGCTGCACTTCGCACCGCACTTGGGCAGCGCCTCGATCGCGAGCTTCGCGTACTTCGCCGCGGTCACCGGATCGTCGAGCCGCACCGTGTAGTCCGCCTGCTGGTACCGGATGACCGGTAGATCGGTCGGCGGCACCTTGTCACCGATCACCTTGATCGCGCGGTCGAGCGCGTCGACGCCGTCCTTCCAGCGGCCGGCGAACTGGTACGCCTTGAGGCCGAGCTTCGCGAGCGTCTCGTACTGTTGCGCCGGCCCCGGCTTCGGCGGGATCGTCGCCATGTCGGCCATGGTCTTGTCGAGCGGCGTGTGCGTGCGACCCGCGAACAGGAGCAGGTCGCGCTCGAGCGCGTCGCGGCCGGCGCTGTTGCCCCAGCCCTTCGCGGCGGTGACCATCGCCTGCCACGCGCCGGCGTCGTCGCCGTTGCGCCACTTCGCCCATGCTGCCACGTAGGCATGCTCGGGCTGCTTGTCGCTGACCGGATCGCTGCCGACGGCCTGCAGCGCCTCGGCATTCTTGAACTGCCGGAGCAGCGAGTAGCCCCACCACGCCTTGTTGTAGATGAGGTTCTTGTCCTTGGGCGCCTTGACGACGAGCTGGCCCCACGCCTTCTCGGCGGCGGGGTAGTCACCGAGCAACAGCTCGTAGCTGCCGAGCAGGCGCAGCGTGATCTCGTCGACCTTGTCACCGGCCGCCTGCGCCGCGTCGCGCAGCACCTGGCGGGCATCCGTGTAGAACTTCTGCTGCTCCGCCTCGGGCTTGGACTTCGCGTCGAGGTACAGCATCGTGGCGAGGATCGCGGCTTGCGCCTGCTTCATCACCGGGTCCTTCGCCTTCTCGTAGGCGGCCCGCTGCTTCTCGATCGTGGTCTTGCGCTTCGAGGCGACGAGCGGCATGCCCGGACTACCGAGCGCCTCGGGCTCGAAGACGAGCCCCTTGACCTCGATCGGCGGTACCTAGAACGACACGTCGCCGGGTCCACCCGACTTCGGACTGCTGCCGCTGTCGGTACCTTCTGTCGGCCCCTCCGGGCCCTTGGTCGGTCCGCCGCACGCGACGAGACCAACGAGCACATACGCAAGCGAGTAACGCATGCGCGAGGTGTACCTCGAAACGCGGCGCGCTCGCCAGGAGGGTGTTATCTTGCGCGAGCAGTGCGAGGTCTCACGTCAGTCGTGTTGATGGTCACGGCGTTGTCGGGGAGCGGGTGCGTGGTGGTCAAAGCACATCAGCGAGAGAACCTCGCGAAGCGTGCGATGACCAACGACAAGGAACCGGGCGAGGCCCGCTTCCAGCAGCACGCGCGCGGCTCGCGCGAGGGCGCCGACTACGGCACCGGCGAACCGGGTGGCGGATGCGGCTGCAACTGACGCTGGCCGCGCTGCTCATCGGCGGCATCGGCAGCATCGGCGGCATCGCGCACGCCGACGGCTCGCTGTCGATGCGCGGCGTCTACTACAAGGAGCGCTCGACCCGCGTCATGCAGCCGATGCTCGACGCGATGTTCGAGGTCGGCACGCGCGGCCTGGTCACCGGCCACCTGCTCGTCGATGCGATCACGTCGGCGTCGGCGAGCTCGGGCGCGGCCGCCCCCACCGAGCCGTTCACCGAGCGGCGCTACGAGGGCGGCATCGGCTACGCGCACGAGCTGTCGATGCCCGAGGGCTCCTTCTTCGACGTGATCCGGATCGCCGGCGACACCAAGCTCTCGCAGGAGCCCGACTATCGATCGGCCTACGTCGGCCTCCGCGGCGAGGCCGAGGTCGCGCAGAAGAACGCGACGATCAGCCTCGGCGGTGGGATCTCGGTCGACCGGATCAACAACGAGGGCGCGCAGAGCCCGATGGGCGGGCCGAAGCTGCTCTGCGACAACGACGAGATGACCGCGACCGAGACCGAGTGCCCACTGAACACGTATGCGGTGTTCACGTCCGTCTCGCAGGTCGTCAGCCCCAACGCGGTCGTCGGCCTCAGCTATGACCTCGCGAAGCTGTCGGGCTTCACGAGCAACGCGTACCGCCAGGCGTTCACCATGACCGGCGCGGTTCCCGAGAGGCACCCGAACGACCGGCTGCGCCAGGCCGTCGCGGTGTCGGCGCGCTACTACTGGCGCCGCCCGAAGACGACGTTCATCGGCGCGTACCGCTACTACTTCGATGACTGGGACATCCACGCGCACACGCCCGAGCTGCGCATCGTGCAGGAGGTCGGCAGGACCGCCGACGCCTCGGTGCGCTACCGCTACTACCGCCAGGACGCCGCGTTCTTCTGGCAGAAGCGCTACGGCGATCCGAGCACGCTCGAGTTTCTCACCGACGATCCGAAGATGACCGCCTACGACGGCCACCTGCTCGAGGCCAAGCTCGGTGTGCTCGGCGACACGTTCGGGCTCTCTGGCCGCTGGGCAGGCGCCCGATTCGAAGGCATCCTCGAGTACGTCATCCAGCACAACGATTTCCACAACGCGGTGGTGGTGCATGCGGCACTTACTGTTCCTTTCGAGTATTAGCGCGCTCCTCCTCGCGGGGTGCAGCGACGACGCCTGCGGTCCGGGCACCGCGGCGGCGTTCGGCCTCGTCGCGTCGGACGCCGACATCACGCTCACGTACGGCAATATGACGGCGGGCGTGAATAACGACTGTTCGGATCCCGCGACGCCCGACGTCATCAGCCTGACGATCGACGGCATTCAGCAGGACGGTACATCGCTGATCACGTTCTGCGTGCCGCATCCCGATCGGCTCGCCTCGGGCCTCCAGCTCGGCAGCGAGTTCCGCATCATCGACTTCCGTGGCGAGCTCGACGGCTGCAGCTACGAGTACGCGGGTGGCGTGCCCACCGGCACGGTGACCGGGACGGGCGTCTGCGATGACGGAAGCAACCCTGCCGGCTTCGCGCTGACGTTCGACGGCGACTTCGTGCTCCGCCGCAGCTGCCAGACCTCGACCGACATGATCCCGCTCACGCTGAAGGGCACGGTCGCGGTCGCCGCGAAGTAGCTACGCCGCGAGGTCGCGCACCCACTCGACGAGCGGCCGGAGCAGCACGCGCGCCGTCCAGCGCAGCAGATCCGACTCGCCGACCACGCCGGCGACCGCCGGGCCGAACGTGTAGTACGTCGCGACCGCGAGCTCGCCGACCACGGTCTTCTCGAGCAGCGTGTCGCGAAAATGGCGGAGCAGCTCGACGTCGTTCGCCATCCGCGAGCCGTACGCCGCGGTCGCGACGAAGCACCAGTCGACCTCGCCGACGATGCGGTCCGCCGTGGTCACCTTGACGATCGCCGGCGCGCTCGTGTTGTGGCAGTCGTCGAGTGCGCGCACGCCGATCCAGTAGTCGGTCTCGGGCAAGAGGCCGGTGAGCTCGACGGTCTGGAGCTGGCCCGGCGGGGCCGGCGTCAGCGAGGTCGCGAGCGCGGTGCCCTCGTCGAAGTTGGCGGCGGTGAGCTCGCGGTTCGCGAGGTAGTGCAGCTCGTACCCGGTCACGGTGCCGACCGTGCCGTCGTCGCCGGGCGCGACGAAGCGCAGCGTCGCCGCAGTCGGCCGCACGTCGACGATCTCGGCGTCGGCGGGCGCACCGGGCAGCGCGTTATCCATCTCGGGCCGCGCGTTGACGAGGACGCGGTACATCTCGCCGTCCGCCGACACGAGCTGCAGGCGCGAGGCGCCGCTGCCCGGCGTGTCGGTCGTGATCGTCGCATCGGGCGGGCGCAGCGCGCCGTCCTTGCCGTCCGGATCGCCGTAGCCCGCGTACTCCGCGGTCACCGCGGTCGTCATCGTCGCGCCGATCGTGAACGGCACCTTGTAGACGATCGACGGCTGGCCGCGATACGGCAGCCCGTAGCTCGCCCACGAGATGCCCTGCTCGCCGGTCGCCGGCGGCGGCGGGTACGCGGCCTCCGAGTACGTCGCGTTGTGATCGAAGGCCTGCGCGACCTCGACCCACAGCACGTAGTCACCGGGCGGCAGATCCTGCGGGATC
>DAIRFU010000664.1:0-4000 GCA_036794935.1 Kofleriaceae bacterium
TGGGCAACTCCGGTGATGATGGGATGAACGACGCGGGTGTCCCCGACGGCTCGATCGGCTGCACGATCTCGTTCGATCCGATCGACCCGATCGCGAGCCCGATCCTGCCGATCCGCGCGTACCTGACGCTCGTCAACTCGCAGGGCGTATTGACGTTCGACTGGAGCGTCAGGTTCAACGGCAGCGCGGTGCCGTTCACCGAGCAGGCATCCGACGGCTCGCAGATCGGCTTCCTCGCCGCCGACCCCGGCGTCTACGACGTCAGCGTCTCGATCAGCGGTCCGTCGGCGTGCCCGTACGCGTCGACGCCGATCACGGTGACCGCGCCCGGCGCGAACGCCGACCTGTTCCGGCTGCGCACCGTGCCGTCACCGAGCCTGGCGCCGCCGCAGGAGACGTACCTCCAGGTCAAGGGCGGCGGCGATGCCAACCGCGCGATCGCGCTCGACCCCGGCATCGCGGTCGCGGGCCTGGTCAAGGACAGCGCGACGAACACCGGCGTCGCCGCGTACCTCAAGTTCATGCCGGTCAGCATGCCGACGGCATTCTCCGAGCTGTTCAGCGCGAGCTCGGGGATGTACTCGCTGCGCCTGTTGCCGCTCGATCACGACGTCCTCGTGATCCCGTCGTCGCCGGGGCTCGCGCCGAAGCTCGTGCGCTGGACGGCGGTGCCGCTGACCACGCAGCTCCAGGTCGGCCCGGGCACGGCGGTGACCGGCATCGTGCGCGGACCCAGCGGGGTCGGCTTCGGCGGCGCCAAGGTGCAGCTCTACGCGGGCGGCGTTCCGTCGACGATCGCGACCACCGCCGCGGACGGCACGTTCTCGGTCCGCACGGATTTTCCGGCGAGCGCGACCCAGGTGACGATGAAGGTGACGCCGCCGGCGGCCAGCGGCTTGCCCCGGCTCGAGGCGACCGGCGCGTTCGATCTCGGTCAGTCCGTCCAGGTCCGCTACGCGGCGTCGCTCGCGACGTGCGATCTCGCCAGCACGCCGGTCAAGCGCGGCGGCACGAACCAGCCCGGGGCGCGGGTCACGATCGTCGGCTCGCTGCCCGGCGTCGCCGGCACCGTCACCGCGGGCGTCGCCGTCAACGCGACGAACAGCGTGCGCGCGAGCGCGACGGCGAACGGCTCGGGTGTGCTGCCGGCACGGCTCGTCCCGCGCGGTGCGCTGACCGCGGTCACCGAGCTTGTCGTCCCCGCGCAATCCCTCCCCGATCACGCGGCGAGTGCGCTCGACACCAGCGCGTGCAGCGTGACCGCGATCGACGCGCCGGCCATGACCCAGGTCAATGGCACCACGAAGCTCGACGCGACGACGGCGCTCGCGAACGTGCGGGTCGAGGCCGAACCGGTCGGCGATCTCGCGCTCGCCGGCGTCGCACCGGTGCAGGTGATCTCCAGCGCGGCCGGTGCGTTCTCGCTGCCGCTCGCGCCGGGCGGCCGCTACACCGTGCGCTTCGTCGACCCGAAGCAGCGCGCCGCGCCGCTGGTCGCCGACGATGTCGCGCCGGCCGGCGTGCCGACGAGCGCGGTGCTCGCGAAGGCGCTGTCGATCAGCGGCGAGGTCAGCGTGGTCAACAACGCGAACCCGGTGATCGGCGCTTCGATCCAGATCCTGTGCGCGACCTGCACCGGCCTCGAGTCCGCCCGGCCGATCGCCGAGACCGCGACCGACACGATCAGTCGCTACCGGATCGCCGTCCCCGATCCCGGGACGATGTAGGATCGACGCATGATCCGGCTCGTCGTGATCGCGTGGCTCGTGGTGATGAGCGCCCGCGCGTCCGCGGACACGATCGCGTTGCTCCCGCTCGACGGCGAGCAGCGACTCGAGATCTACGGCCAGCCGGTCGCGGCCGAGATCGCGCGTGCGCTGCGCGCCGCCGGGGTCGATGTCGTCGTGGTCGGTGCGCGCATGGGGGTCCCCGATCGCGCGCGGCTGATCGTCGACGGCACGATCACGGCCGACAAGCACAAGGCGATCACGCTGTCGATCCGGGTGCGCGATCCGCGCGACGGCACCGTGCTCGATACGGTGCCGGCACCGGCGACGCCGCTCGATCAGCTCGACAAGGCGGCGGCCGCGCTGTCCGCGCGCGTCGTGCCGACCGTGACCTCGCGCCTCGAGGCGCTCGCGAAAACGGCCGCCGTCTCGCTGCCCCGGGAGCCGGCGTCGCTGCCGGCCCGGTCCGGCGCGCCGGCGCCACCGCCGCTGACGACGACGGTGACGGCCGCGGGCAAGGCCCCATCTCTCGTCGAGCTGCGCGACGCGCTCGATCGCGAGGCGACGCGCTGGGGGGCGAAGCAGCACGTTGCGGCCACGCTCGCGTTCCACGTGCTCGGGTTTGCCACCGAACGCGGCGCGGTCCCGATGGCGCGTGCGCGCGTGCGCGTCACGATCCGCGCCGGCGGCGAGGAGCGCTTCGATCGCGTGGTCCTGACCGACACGATCGTCGGTGATCGCGGATCGCCGGCGGCCGAGCTGGCCGCGCGTGCCGCCCGCGAGGTGCTCGCGATCGTGCGTCCCAACCTGCGCCGCGCGCTGGCCCCGGCGCGGTGACCATGCGCGCGCTCGTCGTCCTCGCGCTCTGCGCCGGCATCGCCCACGGGCAGCCGGCCGAGGTCGTGCCGGCCGATCCCGCGGTCGCGCTGCGCGAGGCGAATGCGGCCGCGACGGCGGGGGACTGGGCGCGCGTCGCCGCGTTCGTGCAGCCGCTGTTCGTGCGCCCGCTGGAGCGTGCGGACCTCGCCGAGGCGCACCGGCTCGCCGGCATCGCGGCGCTGTTCGCGGAGCCCCGCGACGAGGCACGAGCCGAGCACCACCTGCTCGCGTACCTGCGCCTCGATCTCGACGCTCACCTCGACCCCGCGCTGTACCCGCCCGACGTCGTCAACTTCTTCAACGACGTGCGCTCGCGCCACGCGATCGAGCTCAAGGCGCTGCGGCCGAAGAAGCGTTACGCGGTGCTCGCCGTGTTGCCGCCGTTCGCGCAGTTCCAGAACGGCGATCGCGTGAAGGGGATCGTGATCGGCAGCCTGCTCGGCGCGTTCGCGATCGCGAACGTGACCTCGTACCTCGTGCTGCGCTCGTGGTGCACGCACGTGGAGCGCGACGGCAACGGCAGCTCGACCTGCGATGGCAGCTCCGACCACGCCGCCGCCGCGACGAGGCTACGCGGGCTCAACATCACCTCCGGTGTCGGCCTGATCATCACCTACGCGTACGGCGTGTACGACGGCGTGCGCGGCTATCGGCGCGACACCCGCGAGCGCGCACTCGCCCCCTACGCAACCTCGACGAACGGCGGTGCTGTGTTCGGTGTGCACGTGAGATTCTGAGCGGGCCGGGGGCTGTAGCCCATGGCCGTCTCACCACTGCACGACCGCGCAGACCACCACCTGTCGCCGCGCCCCCGTGGTGTATAGGCCGCTTCGACATTGTGATTCGGGATGGGGGCGGATACGATTTCTCTCGGAGTGAGGCAGCCCGTTCCCTTCGGGAAATATCTGCTCCTCGATCGCATCAGCGTCGGGGGTATGGCGGAGGTGTTCAAGGCCAAGTCCTACGGCGTCGAGGGCTTCGAGAAGATCATCGCGATCAAGCGGATCTTGCCCACGATGGGCGAGGACCGGGACTTCATCAAGATGTTCATCGACGAGGCGAAGATCGCCGGGCAGCTCGCCCACGCGAACATCTGCCAGATCTTCGAGCTCGGCCGCATCGACGGCTCTCACTTCATCGCGATGGAGTACATCTGGGGCAAGGATCTGCTCCAGATCCAGAACCGGCTGCGCAAGACGAAGCAGCCGATGCCGATCAACATGTCGTGCTTCGCGATCGCGAAGGTGCTCGAAGGGCTCGACTACGCGCACCGCAAGCGCGATCCGCTCGGCCGCCCGCTCGAGATCGTGCACCGCGACTGCTCGCCGCAGAACGTGCTCGTCTCGTACGAGGGCGAGGTCAAGGTCATCGACTTCGGCATCGCGAAGGCGACG
>DAIRFU010000665.1:0-4000 GCA_036794935.1 Kofleriaceae bacterium
CAGCGGGCTCGTCGCATCGTCGGCCACGGCCGACAGACATGCCGTGAACGCCGCGCGCTCCGCCGGATCCGGGACCTGCGTGTAGAGCTCTTCGAACTGGTCGACGAACAGCATGATCCGCCGGCCATCGCGGCGCGCGCGCCCGCGCAGCACGTTACCGAGGTGACCGGGCTCCTTGCGCAGCTTCTCGGCGAGCTTCTGCTGCTCGGCCATCTCGTCGGCGACGTTCGCCGCGGTGGCCATCATCGGCGCGAGGATCGACGCGAGCGCGTCCATCGGCTTGCGGCCCGGGCGCGTGACGATGGTCTCCCACTGCTCGCCGGAGCGCTTGAGCGCGGGCACGAGGCCGGCGCGGACGAACGACGACTTGCCTACACCCGAGCTACCGACGACCGCCATCAGCGGCCGATCGCGGATGCGCGTCACCATCGCCGCGATCTCTTTGTTGCGGCCGAAGAACTTGCCGGCGTCGTTCTCCTGGAACGACGACAGGCCGGCGTACGGCGTCTCGTCGATCTGGATCTCGGTGGAGCGGCGGCCGGGCAGGAATGGCTCGAGCGCGCGCAGCAGCTCGCTCGCGCTCTGCCAGCGCTGATCCTTCATCTTGAGCAGGCAGCGATCGACGATGTTGATCAGCTCGCGCGGGCAGTCCGGCGGCGCCGCCTCGGCCATCGACGGCATCGGCAACTCGAGCATCGCCGTGACGACGAGCTGGTTGCCGTCCAGCGGATGGAGCGGGTGGCGACCGGTGATCAAGCGGTGCAACAGGATGCCGCACGCCCAGATGTCGCTCAGGTGATCGATCTCGACCCCGATGCCCCACTGCTCGGGGGACATGTACTTGAGCGTGCCCATGATCGTGCCGTGCCGGGTCAGGCTCGAGTTCGACCCGGTCGCGAGCTCGAGCGGGCTCGGGATGCGGATGCCGCCCGATGCGTTCGGCGCGCTCTGGGTAGCCTCGAGCACCTTCGCGATACCGAAGTCGAGCACCTTGATGGTGCCGCCGTCGGTGACGAAGATGTTGTCGGGCTTGAGGTCGCGGTGAACGATGCCCTGCGCGTGCGCGCACTCGAGCGCCTTGAGAGTCGCGACCATGACCTCGACCGCGCGCGAATACGGCAGCTTGCCGCCCTTGCTGATCTGGGCGGTCAGCGGCTTGCCGTTCAAGAACTCGAGCACCATGTACGGCGCGCTGACGTGCTCGCCGACCTCGTAGATCACGACGATGTTCTCGTGCTGGCAGCGCGCGGTCGCGCGCGCCTCGACGAGGAATCGCTGCGTCAGCTCGTGCTGGTTGCTCTGCAGGAACTTGATCGCGACGCGGCGGCCGAGCCGCAGATCGCGGGCGAGATAGACGGTCCCCATCCCGCCCTCGCCGATCATCTTGATCATCTCGTACTGATTGATGCGGACGCCGGGGTGCGGCGCCGAGGCGGCCGCGTGGACGCCCGTCGCGTCGCCCGAGTCCGGGGTGCCGGGCGTGCCGCCCGGGCTGATGCCGCTCGGCGTATCCCATGCGGAACGCGGTGCGATGCCCGACGGTCCTTCCGACGGCCGGCGCGCGCGCCCCGAGCTGGCGACCGTCGCCCGGCCGAGCGGCTGCGGCAACGGCGTGCCGTTCGGCATCGTGGTCGGTGGCGACGGCGTCGGCTCTTGCGACGCGAGGAGCACGGTCGCTGGCGCCGGCGTCGGTGTGACGTTGATGCCGGGCATCGTCGGCCGCTTCTTGGGCGCCTGCCCGATGATCGTCGCGCTGGCCGGTGATTTCGGCTGCGTGCTACCGAGCACGATCGTGCGGTCTGTCGGTGTGGCCGGTGAACCGTCGCTGCGCGCGGCCGCCGGCCGCTGCATCGCGTACTCGTTCGCGCCGAGCGGCCGCTTCTCCGGCTTCGGTGCGTTGATGATCGTCTTGGCGTCGGGACCCAACCGATCGTCGGCCGGCTCCCCTGGCTTGTCGTCACTCATCTAGTTAGTGCCTCCACGGAGTCCGCCCCTGGCGCACGCATCGTGAGCCCCCATCTGAACGCGCCTTTTATTGTACAAGCGCGCGTCGTCGAGATCCTGCCATCGACGAGCCGAATCCCGCGACTACATGTGTGTCGACTTGGGGTTGCGCCGGGGTAGCGGCGCGCGCTCGCGCGAGGATCAGAACAGCCAGAGCGGCTTGCCGCCGGCGAACAGCACGCTGTTGCCCTCGGCCGACGGCGTCGACAGCTCGATCTCGATCATCAGTCCGCGCTGCACGCTCTGATCGTGCGGGTGGATGTCCTGCACCTCACCGTCGATCGTCGACTTGATCTTGCCGACGCGCGAGCACATCACGAGACCCCACGAGCAGCCGTAGAGCTTCGTGCCCGCCTTGATGTGGCGCAGGTTCGAGTACGGCACGAACGCGAGCACGACCTTGCCGTTGACCGCGCGCAGGTACGGCGACTGCTCGAGGCGATGGAGGACCGCGTCCTGCTCCTTGATGCGCAAGCCGATGCTCTCGAGCTGCGCGGCGAGCGGCGCACGCCGACCGATCTGGTTCGCCTTGTCGGCCTTGGCGCGGTCGACCTCGCGACGCAGCAGCCACTGCTCGGGCGTCTTCGGCGCATCGACGAACGTGCCGATCTCGGCGACGAACTTGTCGTCGAGAATGATCGTGCGATCGATCTCGGCGAGCTTCGCCTCGATCTCGAGCTTCTCGGTGCCGAGCTGGCCCGCGCGCAGCCGCGCGTCGGCGAGCTGCGTCGAGGCCTCGACGACCTTCTGGTGGGTCGGCGACAGCACGACCGGGCGCACCCACGAGTTGTCGAAGAAGTAGAAGATGTTGACGATCAAGAAGCCGAGCAGCCCGACCAGGATCGCCGTCAGTGCGACGAGGCCGGCGAGCTTGTACAGCCGGATGATCGATGGTTGCACCGCCACCCAGAACCGAGGTGTCTTGCGCGCTTCCATGACGGGGGAGGCTTACTCCAAGAATCGGGCCGCTGTCTACGCCGCCGGAAGCTGGGCGTGGGACCCGGTGCTGCGGCTGGCGGCGCGGGTGCGGACCGGCTCGCCGGCGAGGGCCGGCACGAGCACGTGCTGGCCGGTGCTGGTGATGGCCTCGGCCGGCGTGCGGATCGGCGTCTCGGTGGCCTCGACCTCGGGCTCCGCCTCGTGGCCGCGGGTCTCCCAGCTGCCGGAGTCGAGCGTGAAGAGGGCGAGGGGGGTCATCAGCGCGTAGGTGATGGGCATCAGCAGCGCGACCGGCAGGAACGTCAGCGAGCCGACGCGCTCCGAGGCCGGCTCCTTGCGCACCCGCCAGCGGTAGTACAGGCCGAACACCGCGACGACGTAGAGGTGGATCTGCATCGCCTCGAAGAACCAGCCCGAGCTGAGCGCGCGGATCACGGTGATCGGATAGGCGACGAGCAGCGCGAACTGCGCGAAGAAGTGGATCGCGAGGAACGGGTTGAGCTTCCAGACGTGGCTCACCGCGCCCGAGTAGTCGACGATGTTCGAGCGGCGCCAGCGCAGCTGCTGCGAGAAATACTCGGGCAGGTGGGCCGGCACGAACGTGCGGCAACGTGCCGCGTGCGTCATCGTGGTCAGGTAGCCGGCCTTGATGATCTGGCGGGTGAGGAAGCGATCCTCGCCGTACTTGATCGACACGCCGAGGATCGAGCGCTCCTCGAGGATCGGCTCGAGCTCGACGAGCACGCTGCGGCGGTACGCGGTGAGGCAGCCCGACAGGCACATCACGCGGCGGAACCCCCACTCGAGGTTCTTGAGGAAGTAGTACCCGTACCAGTACTTGATGGTCTGCATCCGCGTCAGCCAGTTCTGGTGCTTGTTGCGGACGTCGACCCAGCCGCCGACCGCGGCGATGCGATCGTCGACGAAGCGGCGGGTGAGCTCCTTGATCGCGTTCGCGTCGATGACGACGTCGGAGTCGACCGAGACGATCACCTCGGCCTGCGACGACGCGACCGCGCGGTTGATCGAGCGGCGCTTGCCCAGGTTCTGGCGGTTG
>DAIRFU010000100.1:0-14140 GCA_036794935.1 Kofleriaceae bacterium
CGCGTTCAATCAGGCCGTCACCCAGCACACCGCGACGGTCAAGCAGCCGGAGGGCACCGACGGCTCGCCGAAGGAGGACAGCGCGGAGGACCACGACAAGAAGGTCGCGCAGTACGAGGAGGGGGTAGACGGGATCGCCGACATGATCGGCGACACCGATGGCTTCGACGAGATCTGCGAGGGCTTCTCGACGTTCGGCGACGACAAGGCAGTGCAGCAGTCCGGCCTCGCGAAGGTGCGCCAGACCAAGGCGTTCGGTCAGCTCGCGAAGATGTGGCAGGGCGCTCTCGACGGCGGAGTCGACAGCGCCCGGATGCAGGCCGCGTACGAGCGCGAGTTCTCGAACCGTGGATTCTGGGGCTCGACCGAGCAGGCGTTCAGAATCGTCAAGGAGGACGCGAAGCGTCAGGCGCGCGAAGATGCCGAGGCTGCCGCCGCGAAGAAGCGCGCGAAGGATGCGGCGTCCAAGGCGAAGCAGGACGCGGCGGCGAAAGCCGATGCGGCGACAAACACCGCCGCCGGGACCGGTACGCCGCAGGCGGTGCACGGCGGGCATGGCGCCGGCGGCAATTCAGCATTTCTCAACGCGGCGGTTTCGCCCACCGCCGCGCCCCTCACCCAGGTCATGGCGATGGCCAAGGACGCCGACTTCAAGGCGACGCTGGCGTCCGTCGATCACCACACCGACCTGGTGATGAGCGCGCAGCAGGAGGACACGCAAGCCCGTCGCCGCGACCAGATCTGGGAGCAGCTCAAGCACGCGGGTGGCGGCTTCAAGGAAGGGTTCTGGGAGACCGCGAAATGGGGAATCATCGCGCATGCCGGCAACAAGCTCGCAGGTGGTGCGATCGAGAAGCTCGTCGGCGAGAAGGTGCCGGTCATCGGGCCGATCATCATGCTCGCGCTCGATCCACCGTGGAAGGGCGAGTACTGGCAGGGCGTGGGCAAGGGCTTCAGCAAGGGCGGCCACCAGCTCGCGAGCGTCATCGACCTCGAGCCGTTCGAGCACTGCAAGGAGCCGAAGGACTACGTCGGGGTGATCTGCGCGAAGCTGGCCGATCTGTTCGGCGGCTTCTACGAGATCCTCACGACCATCAACCGGCTGCTCGGCACGCTATCGGCGCTCGCGCTGATCCTCGGCGCGGTGTTGATCGGTATCGGCTGTGCGCTCGCGTGGCTCGGCGTCGGCGTGGGTCTGATCGCCGCAGGTGGCTGGCTCGTCGAAGCGGGCACGGTGCTCGGCGACATCAGCCTCGCGCTCATGCCGGTGTGTCTCGCGCTGTCGGCAATCTCGCTCCTGTTCCGCACGGCCGCGGCGTACTGGGTGCCCGCCGACATGTACGCCGAGCAGCTCGTCGCAGAGGGCGAGGGGGCCGAGAAATTCGGCAATCAGGCAGGTCAACGCGTCGGCCTCGCAACCGCACGCGCCGTCGAGGAGGCCACGCCGATCGAGCAGAAGCCGCCGAAGGTCGGTGAGGACGTCGGGTCCAGCACGCATGGCGACGCGCACGCCGAGGCCGCCAAGGTGGCCGAGTCATCGAAGGGCGCGGCAGACACGATGGCCGAAGCGGGCAAGGGCGTTGCCGAGCAAAAAACCGGCTCTCACGAGTCAACCCCCGAGGAGCACGCGCATCCCAAGCCCGACGCCGAACCGAACGGATCCGAGCGCAAGGCGAAGACCAGCGAGCACCAAGCCGACGAGCACGGCGCGAAGAAGGGCAAGGGCCGCGAGGAGCCGAAGGGCGAGCGCGAGCAGACCGGCGAGAAGGCCAAGGAGCCCTCTCGCGAGCACGGCGAGGAGCACGCGAAAAAGACCGAGGTGAAGAAGTCCGTCGGTCGCCGCTTCGTCGAATCGTTGAAGGTGCAACTGAAGACCGCGATCAAGGGATCGGTGCAGCTCGGCAGGAACATCGAGCGTCTTGGCGATTCGCTCGGCGACGCGCGTGACCTGTTCAGCCGTGGCGCCACCGATCGCGGCCTGTCGACGCGGCGCGAAGCGTTCGAGCAGAAGGTCGACAAGCTGAACGAGCACGTCGAAGAGCTCGGCAAGACCGCGGAAGCCGCGGATGCGAGGTTCAAAGAGGCCTACGACAAGCTCATGGCCGAGGACGGCAAGCTCACGCTCCAGCAGGAAGCGGAGCTGCGTCAGCAACTCGACGAAGCCGGGCGGGCCGGCGCCGATGCCGAGAAGGCGATCCGCGGCGCGCAGAAGCGACTCGAAACCATGAAGGGGGCGCTCGAGCGCGCCGAGCAGGGTTCCGAGCAGGACCGGATGCCGACCGAGGAGGAGCGACACGGGACGGCGGCCGAGGACACCGGGACCGAGCCGCACTCCAACGCGAAGCGACAGCGCATGGCCGAAAATGCGCGCAACAAGGCCGCGTCCGATCTTGTCGAGGCGAAGGTCGAGCGCACGCACCTCGAGCGCGAGGTCGAGACCGCAGAGGCGCGCGTCCGCGAGACCAAGCGCGCACAGCAAGAAGCCGAACACAAGGTCGAGACCATGGAGGCCGACCCCGCGAATGCGAAGAAGGTCGAAGCCAGCGAGCGGGTCTCCAAGCACGAAGCGCAGCTCGAGCGCGCGCACGAGCTCGACCGCAAAGCCGGCGAGATCGAGCGCAACGACGGCCGGTACCGCAAGACCCAGAAGACGCTCGGCAAGACGATCGGCACGTCGGTCGAGGTCGAAGGCGTGCCCCACAAGATCATCGGGTTCGGTCCCGACGGCGTGATCGTCGAGCCGGCGGCGGGCGGCCCCCGGCGCTCGGTCGCCCCCGGCGGACTGAAGGGCGATCTGCCCAAAGACTTCGCGAAGCAAGTCGAGACGCTAGGCACGACGAAGGCCGCCGTCGATCGACTCACAGAAGGCGAGACCGGCGGCAACCCGGGCGGGGTCGCGGCGAAGCTGCACGAACGCGCGAATTCGATCCGGCACGCGGAGCAGAAGAACTACTCGAGTCCGAAGAAGCAGGCAGCCTGGGCGGAGACGAAGAAGAGCGCCAAGAGCTGGGAGGCCGAGAAGAGTGCTGTCTCCGACCCGGCGGCGACCGAGGCGGAGTCGGCGCAGCGTCAACTCGAGACGAAGCAGAAGGAGCTCGAAACTAACGAGCAGACCCAGGCGGAGCTCGAGCGCACGATCGCGGAGAACGACGCGCGTGCCGACGCCGCGCGCCGCGCCCGAGGCGATCATCGCCGGACGGAGAAGGCTCTCGAGAAGGGCTTCGAGATCGTCCTGCACCTGTTCAACTTCGATCGGCTGATGGAGGCGCTGCTCCACGTGACCGGCCTGCAGGCACGCATCGATTCACTCAAGGAGATGATCGGCTGGCACGTCGAGAAAGAGGAGCACGAGGAGCACGGCGAGCACGAGGAATCGCATCATGGCGCGGAGGAGGCGACGCGCGAGGGCGAGGAGCAGGCCGCCGGGGCGAAGAAAGACGACGACGAGCACGCAGGAGCAGGCGAGGAGAACCACGAGACGGGCGGCAAGGGCGAACACGGCGCTGGGCATGGCGGCCACGAGGAGAAGTTCGAGCCGGCGTGGCACAACGAGCGCGAGGAGGTCGAGCACGAGCACGAGGCCGAGCTCGAGGAGGCTCGGGAGCAAGCCGCGCACGCCGGAGCGGCCGAGGCATCGTTCGAACAGCAGCTCGCCATGCATCCGCCACCCGATGTCCTCCTGCTCGCCGGGTACCGCGAGCGAGCCGCGAATGCAGCCGCGCGCTACACGAAGGCGCACGCGCAGGCATATCGCGCATACCAGGCCGAGCTGGCCGTCACCCGGCTCGCCGAAGAGTCCAAGGCAATGGCGGAGTCCGGAAAGCCGATCCACAAGCGCGCGCAGGGCATGAAGGCACCGATCGAGAAGTCAAAGTCCGACGAGGCGCAGCGCAAGTCGAAGCTCGAGGGCAACGACACGAGCGAGGTCAAAGGGGCGGACTCCAAGATGGGCGGGCTGGTCGTCGGTCTGATCGCCAAGCTTGCGGACAACACCGATCACCTGAGCCAGAAGCCGGACGGCGGTGGAGTGAAGGGCGAGGACATGGCGGGCAGCCAGGACAAGGCGGCGACCGAAGGCAAGGAGCGCACCGACCAATCGAAGTCGCACTCGAGCGCCCAGCAACAGTTCCTCGATCAGGCGCTGCAGGTCCGTGCACAGCAGGAAGCATCGGTCGCGCAGAACATCCAGTCACTCGAGGGGAAGTCGCGCGAGGAGCTCGCGATTCGCGACGCGATCCGAGTGCAAAAGGCTCAGGCGCTCGCGGAGGAAGCGGCCGCGCGCGACGAGGCCGAGAGCAATGCGGCTCAGTTCAATGAAGGCTACGCGCGCGTGTCGACGTGGGCGCAGGCGTACGAGACGAAGCGCAAGGAATCGAAGTCCGGTGGCGGAGAGTGATCGCGAGCGTGCGCGTCGCGTGTTCGAGGCACTGCGCGCGCTTCCGCCCGGAACCCTGGATGCCGCACTCGCCCACGCATACGGCGGCGACGCGGTCCGGCTCGCGGCGGTGCGCGCCGCGCTCGCGGATCCGGATCCTGTAGCGGCGCTCGCCGCTGCGCTACGCGACGTCGTGCATGCCGGCCCGAGCGAGCCGCTAGTAAACGATCTGGTGCGCGAGGCAACTCGTGCGGCGAGCGAGGTCGCGCGCGCGGCGGAACAGCTCGACGAGCTCGCCCGAACACGCCGCGAGCTCGCGTTCGTCGGTCGCGCGGTACGCGATGTCACGGTCGATCGCGACCTCCGCGCAGTACTCGACGAGGCGATGTCGCTGCTCGACGATGCCGGACCGTTCGCAGTCGTCAAGTCCGCGATCGCGGCAGCCAACGACGCTCGGCGTATGCTCCCGGACATTGCTCGCGGCAAAGCCACGCCGGACGCGGTAGGGGCCGGCATGCATGGGCTGCGCGCTGCACGCACGGCGGTCGATGCAGCTCGTGATCAGCTCGCCGGTGCGTCGCATCTGATCGACGTCGCGCGCAGGGTCGCGGTCGAACATGACGATGTCGATGCCCAAGCGCGGCTCGCTGTCGCCGAGGCAGTACTGACCGAAGATCGCCCGGGGAGTCGGGAGCGATGGCAGGCGGCGTTTGACAGGTCGATCGACGCGCAGCTCTTGTCTCTCGCGCGAGCCGCCGCAAGGCGCGTTCAGCTCCTTGCGGTCGCCGCCACGGATCGGCAGTCGATCGTCGAGATCGCGCAGCGACTCGCCGCCCTCGCGCGCATGAAGGGTGACCACGCAGCCGTCTTCGAAGCGCTCGGCGATCAGGCGCTGGTCGTTGCCCAGCTCGGCGACGGCGAGCGCGCGAGACACTTGGTGTCGGACGCGAAGGCGGTCGCGGGCGATGACACCATGAGCGTCCTACGTGCCTCGTTACTCGATGCGCAAGTCAGCGAGCTGCTGGGCGATGCGGCCGCGGCACGCAAGCTGCTGCGCGAGATCATGCAGTACGGCCGGGACGTGCCGGAAAGCCTGCACCTGATCGGCTGGGCCGCGTTGCATCTCGGACGGCTCGAAGCCGGGCACGGGCAGCGCTTCCAGGCGGGACAGAACCTCGAGCTCGCACAGGAGATCGGACAGACATCTGGCGACGATGCACTGTTCGCGCTCGCCGCGCAGGCGCGTATCGAGGCAGCGAAGAATCGAGATGCCGCGGAGCGCGTCCTCGCGTCCGCGGCGAGCGCACCGGCCGCGATTGTCGACGAGCTCCGGGGCGCATTCGTTCGACGCTGGGGCAGCGGCCCGCAAGGGTGACATTGCAGCGAATGCCGCGGCCGGGTGTAGCATCGTCACGCGCACCATGACTCGTTGGGTTCGCTACATCATCATCGCGGGGCTCGGTGCCATGGCCATCGTGGGGACCTTCTGTTCCGATTGGATCGATCGGCAACTGGAGTGTCCGACCAGCTGGAGCGCCTGCGAGCGCAGCTTCGCGTATGTCACGCGTGTCGATGCCGATTACGCGACCGCGGCCGACGAGGGTGTGAAGATCGACCGCTGCAACGTCGTCGCGCGTCTCCCGCTCCAGAAGCTCGACAAGAAGCCAACGAGTGACGCGAAGCACCTGCTCGAGGGCGCGATCCGCATCGACACGCGAGAGGAGGATCACGATCGTGTATGCGAGAGCTGGCTCCACACGTGGCAGGCGGTTGCCTACGATCCGAAGGATCGCAGTCACTCGAGGTTTGCATCACCGCCGAAGAGCAGCGGTCTCGATCTCCGCAAGCTACTCATCGTGCTCGCCATCGCGGTCTGCGTGGGATACCCGTTCTGGGCGAAGTACGGAGGGCGGATCTCGGCCTCGTGGAAGGGCGGTGGCGAGGCGAGGAAGCAATGCAGGCAGGCAAGGGCGAAGCGCAAGCGCGAGGCGTTCTACGCGGAGATCCGCGCCGAGAGCGAGAAGATCGACGGGAGCGTGGCCGCCGACGACGAGGCGAGGCGCACTCCTCCGCGATGAAGCGCGACCACGGCTCGCTCGTGTTACGAACACCCGCATGGCGATCACAGCTGGCCGCGACTACGTCTGCTCTTCCGAGATCAGGACCGTGCTCCCCGGTGCCGGCCCGTCGCGCGCGTGCGTCGTCGTGACCCGCCGCGCGCTGTATCTGATTCCGCACGTCAGCATCTCGGGTGGTGGCGTCACGATCACCCGCACGACGGTCACGATTGGCGGCATGCCGCCGGCGCAGTGGCTCGCGAACCTGCTCGCCGAGCCGAACATGACGGACGAGGCGCTCGATCAAGCGCTCGCTGCTCAGTGCGCGACGATCACCGGCGCGGTCGCAAAGCCGCTCGATAGCTTCAAGCGGATCAAGATTCGGGACGGATTCTTCGGACGCTCGGTGAGGATGAGCCAGCGCGCCGAGGGGCTGTGGGGGAATCCGTTGAAGGAGAACTTTGCGTGGCGACTGACCAAGCAGGAACTGTCCGCGTGCAGCGCGTTCTTCGCCAGCGACTCGCGGCTTGTCTGACTCTCCGTGTTGAAGCCATTGGTGTTTGCATCGCTCGTGTCGGTGCTCGCGGCCCCAGGCTGCTCCAAGAGTTCGTCATCGACGGGATGGGGCGGGGCATGTGGATCAGCGTGAACAGCAACGAGTTCCGACAGAGCTGTCACCGGATGCGGACAAGGAGAACCCGGACAGCCGTGGCGCGTGGATCTTCGTCAACGAGCCGGACTGGAAGGAGCCCGTGCTCGCCGCCGTCGTGATCGGTGACTTCGACTGGACGAAGGTCGCGCCGGTGATTCCGGCCAAGACACCGTGTCCGAAGCCGTCGGCCGATCCTCGGTAGCGGAGCGAACCCGAGGTGACGTCGCCGCCGCCGCCGACGACGAGGCGAACCGCGCGCCTTCGCGAGGACGCGCGCGATCCGGGATCGCGTCGGGAGAACGTCCTCACGCGTGCGCGCTCGTCGGTGCGGGCCGGGTTGCTTACACTCGATATCGGCGACATGAAGCAGCTCCTCGCCTATCAGTTTCGCTCCCAGCTGACGATCGAGCAGATGTTCGCGCGCCTCGGCGAGCGCAGCTCGTGGGCGTGGCACGAGCGCGAGAACGACGCATGGGGCCGCTACATCGCGGCCGCACCGGTTCCGAGCGCGCGGCACGCGCAGGTCAAGATCCTCGTCGATCCCGACGACGGCGACGTGTTCGCGGTCAACGTCCGCTTCGAGTCGGACGAGGAGGCGGCCGAGGGGCAGTTCGACGACCTGCGCGAGACCTTGTTCTCGCGCGTGTTGCCCGCGATCGACGCCCGCGAGCTGACCGAGACCGACAGCTACGAGTGACGCGCGGGCCGGACGTCGCTCAGTTGCGTGCGAGCAGGACCGCGGTCCGTGACCAGGCGGATGCGGTCCAGAACAGCGTGAGCGCCTC
This sequence comes from Kofleriaceae bacterium, assembly GCA_036794935.1. Classification (GTDB taxonomy): domain Bacteria; phylum Myxococcota_A; class Polyangia; order Haliangiales; family Haliangiaceae; genus JABFXX01. Next base: position 7,870 of record DAIRFU010000100.1, read on the forward strand.
GAGCTGGTCCGCGAGGCCGCCAGTGCGCGCGTCGATCGCGAGCTGATAGGCGAGGCGCGCCTGCACCGGAATCTCACCGATCGCGACCTTCGCGGCACGTGCACGTGCGCGGGCAGCTCGCTCGGCACCGGCCAGCATGCGACCGAGTACACGATCGTGCGCGACGTGCGTCGGCGTGTGCGTGTCATCGAGCTGGATCGCGAACGTCGCGTAGGTCGCGATGAGCGCGGCAGCCTGGCCCTGCGCGAGCTCTCCGTCGGCGAGCGACAGGAGCGCCCATGGCAGCGAGGACTTGCCCCAGGTGGCGGCGAGCTGCTCGGGCAACTCGCTCGTCGCGCCGGCCGCGATCGCGTACTCGGGGTCGACCCGCGCGAAACGATCGCGTGCCACCTGGATCGAGATGTGGGCGCCGCGCGCGGCTGGCGCGACGAGCAGATCGTCGAGATACGCCAGGCCGGCGGCACCGGCACGCTGGCGGGCCGCGGCCACGCGCAGCAGGTCGGGCGGGGACGGCGCGAAGGGGATGTCGGCCGCGCCGCCGAGGTCGAGCTGGTCACTCGCGCGCTCGGTCTCGGCGATGGATCGGGCGGCCGACAGGATGGTCGGGCCGACCTGCGCGACGATGGCATCGGCGGTCTGCTCGGCGCCGAGCGCGGCCGTCGAGCTGCCGGCGAGGGTGCGCACGTACGCCTTCGTGCTCGCGAGCTCGCGCGCCGCGAAGTCGCCGAGCAGTGAGCCGCGCAGTGCGTGGCGGAACGCGGCGAGCACTTGCATGTGCCCGCCCAGCGTCGTGGGTTCCAGCGCCCCGATGCGGAGCAGGATCGGTCGGCTCTCGGTGGCGAGCGTGTCGAGTCGATCGAGTGCGGCAGTCGCGGCGTCGAGCTTGTTCTCCTGCACGCGCGCCAGCACGTCGTAGATCTGGTTCGCGCTCCGCGCGCGGATGACGGCGGCGATCATGCGGCGGTACGCGCCCGCGATCCGGTGCTGCTTGTAGAGGCGCTCGGCGGCCTCCGCCTCGCGCTTGGCGTCGTCGCGCACGTGCACGAGCAGCGGGGGCAAGCGGCCGGCACTCTCGAGCTGGAGGATCGCGCTCCACTCGCTCGCGAGGCGCTGCTGCCAGGTTCTGTACGCGCGCTCGAGCGCGGCCGTGGTGGTCGCGTCGAGTGCCATCTCCGCCGCGGCGACAGGAACGGGGGCGGGCAGGGGCCGGCCGGTGAGCAGGACGTGCGCCGCGGCCACATCGCCGACCTCGCACGCCCGGGCACCACGGCCGGCGGCGAGCGCGGCGACGTCGACGAGCTTGCCGGTGACCGCGGACCTCGCGCGGCGCATGCCGGCCGGATAACCGATGCGGCGCTTGCCCTGCGCGATCGCCGCGGTGATCTGTTCGGGAAGTCCGGGCACCGGACCGATCGTGCCGTCGGGTGCGATGGTGCCGGTCAGCGTGGTCGATGGATCGACCGCGGCCCCGGTCAGCGCGGCGACGAAGCCGGCGGCGACGAGCGCCGACGCGGACACGCCATCGCCGCGGCCGCCGGTCACCGAGAACGCGACGTCGGTGACGTCCTTGCCGAGCGCCGTCGCGGCGACACTCGCCGCCAGCCATGCGCCGGCGCGCCAGCCAGGAGCCGCCGCGTCATCGGCGGACACACTCACCGTACCGGTGGACGGCCCGGCGGTGCCGGCCACGCCCGGGTTCGGCGCCGCGGCGTCGATCGGTGTCGTGCCGATGCCGGTGGTCGCGACGGCGCTGCCGGTGGCCCCGGTCTACGGGCCGGCGCTCGCGGTCGTCGGGGCGATGCCGACCGGAACGGCGGCGACCGTGATCGGCGCGAGTGTGGGTCGCGTATGAGTCGGCGTGGCGAGCGAGACGACGAGCGCGTCGACGCGACGCGTGCCGCCGCCGGCCGCGAGGGGCATCACGCTCGACCCTCCCGTCGCATCGGTGCCGAGGATCACCGCCAGGCCAGGCGACCGCGCATCGGTCTTGAACGCGAGCGGTGCGTAGGTCTTGATCGTGACGCCGGCGTCTACAGGCGTGGCCGCGCGCTGCGGGCCGCCGCACGAGAGCGCGACGCACGCGGCGACGAGGCCATGGCGCTTCGCCATCCGCGCAGCCTAACTCAGCGCGCGCGAGGATGCTTGCGCACTTGCTGGAGCACGCGCGCACGGCTGACGTGCGTGTAGATCTGGGTCGTCGAGATATCGGCGTGGCCGAGCATCGCCTGGACCGCGCGCAGATCGGCGCCGCGCTCGACGAGGTGGGTCGCGAACGAGTGCCGCAGCTTGTGGGGCGAGATGTCCCCGGCGGGCAGCCGCACGCCCGCGCGGCGCGCGTGGTTGCGCAGCAGCTTCCAGAAGCCCTGGCGCGTCATTGGCCGCCCGCGATCGGTGAGGAACAGCGCGCGCTCCGCCGGGTCGCGCACGAGCGCCGGCCGATCGTTTGCGACGTAGTGCGCGATCTTGTCGCGTGCCGCGCCGCCGACCGGCACGAGCCGGGTCTTGCTGCCCTTGCCGGTGACGCGCACGAACCCGTGGTTCAGGTTGACGTCGGCGAGGGCGATCGTGACGAGCTCGGACACGCGCAGGCCCGACGCGTAGGCGAGCTCGATCATCGCGGCATCGCGGCGGCCGCGCGGCGTATCGGGGGGCTGCGCGATCAGCCTGGCGACGGCCTCCTCGCCGAGCACGCCGGGCAGCCGGCGCGCCGTGCGCGGGGCATCGACGAGCTCGGTGGGGTCCGCCTCGAGCCAGCGCTCGCCGACCAGGTGCCGGAACAGGCCGCGCACGGCGACCAGCGCGCGCGCCCGGCTGCGCGGCGACAGCTTCGCCTCGGCGAGCGCGATCAGATGATCGGTGATGTCGGCGGGGGTGACGTCGTCGACGTCCTCCCGGCCGCGCGCGCTCAGAAAGTGTCCGAGACGCGCGAGATCGCGGCCGTATGCGTCCAGGGTGTGGATGGCCAGGCCGCGCTCGACCTTGAGGTGATCGAGGAACAGATCGACGCCCTCGTCGAGGCGGAGCCGGCGGGCCATCGGTCGATTGGACGGTGATCCGCGAGATCGCGCAATTATTTGCAAGCTTGCAGTCGGCGCCTCGCGCGGCCATATTCCGTTTCGAGCCCGGCATGGACCTGTCCCCCGAAGCGATCCGACAGATTTTTATCCAGGTCTTCGTGCTCGTGGTCTCGATCTGCTTTCACGAGTTTGGCCACGCGATCATGGCGGACCGGCTCGGCGATGACACGCCGCGGCGCCAGGGCCGCGTCACGCTGAACCCGATCGCGCACGCCGATCCGATCGGCACGCTGCTGTTGCCGGTCGTGAGTGCGATCTACGCGGCCGGCGGGCACAGCATCGGCGGCTTCGGCTGGGGCCGGCCGGTCCAGTGGCAGCCATCGCGCATCTCTCGCAAGTGGAAGATGAACACCGCGAAGATCCTGGTCGCGATCGCCGGGCCCTCGATGAACATCATGCTCGCCGTGCTGGTCGCCGGGATCCAGACGATCCTGATCAAGCAAGGCGTCATCGCCCTGACCGGGCAGGCCAGCATGATCATGTTCTTCGCGGTCGGCACCAACTTCATCTTGTTCTTCTTCAACCTCGTCCCGGCGCCACCGCTCGACGGCGGCCACGTCGCCGAGGGCTTCATGCCGTACCGGCACCGCAGCAAGTTCGAGCAGTTCGCGCGATTTGGCCCATTCATCGTGCTCGCGATCGTGCTCATCTCGCCGCTCGCGAAGATCTTCACGATCCCGGCAGGCTTTTGCGCGGAGAAGCTGTATACGCTCATGGGCCTGTTCTGAGATGGATTCCGGCTATCAAGTAAACCTCGACGTCTTCGAGGGACCGCTCGACCTGTTGCTCCACCTGGTGAAGAAGCACGAGCTGTCGATCCTCGACATCCCGATCGCGTTCGTCACCGAGAAGTACCTCGAGTACCTCGACGCGATGGCCGGCCTCGATATCGATGTCGCCGGCGAATATCTATTGATGGCGGCCACGCTGTGCCACATCAAGTCGCGCGAGCTGCTGCCGTCGTCCGAGCCGCTCGATGACGAGGGTGAGGTGGCCGCCGGCGAGGAGATCGAGATCGATCCGCGGGCCGACCTCATCAAGCGCCTGCTCGAGTACCAGAAGTACAGGGAAGCCGCGGACAAGCTCGGCCAGCGCCCGGTCGTCGGCCGCAACGTGTGGGGGCGCGGCACGCCGACCGAGGACGCGGTCAGCGAGGGCGTCGACGCCGATGCGATCGCTCCGCTCGCGCCGTTCCCGGTCCACAAGCTGATCGAGGCGTTCGATCGCGTGATGCGCCAGGCCAAGGTGAAGGTCGCGCACAACGTCCTTATCGATCGCCTGTCGGTCAGCCAGAAGATCGCCGAGCTGACCGATCGCCTCGAGACCGAGGGCCGGTTCCCGTTCACGTCGATGTTCTCGTTCTTGCGCGACGGCGAGCCGCGCACGCTCGAGGAGGTGCGCCACGAGGCGGTCGTGACCTTCCTCGCGCTGCTCGAGATGGCCAAGCTGCGCCTGATCGCGCTCACCCAGCACGTGCGTGCCGAGGATGATCCCGCCTCCGACGAGCTCGAGGAGATCTACATCCAGCGCGCGGCGGACGATCTCCGCGAACGGGTCGAGCGGTCGGTCCCCCGCAGCGACGACTACCGGTAGTGTCAGCGCCCCATGCTATGAGGGGCTGGCCGCGGACCGCATGTCTCGCCGCGGCGCCGAGGTCTTCGTGAGCCGAAAGCGCGCAAAACACAAGCGAGCCAACCAGGCTGTCCCCGAGGAGATCCTCGCCGAGGGCAGCGGACCGCATCAGGATGCCAACGCCCTTGCCGAGGCCGCCAACGAGGCGCTCGCCGGGGCCCCATCGCCCACGCGCGAGGAGGTGGTGTTCGACGCTGCCTCCGAGGCGATGCCGCGAGGTGACGACGAGGGCGCGTCCAGCGCCGCGCCGTCGGGCAGTGACGAGGTCGGCCCCGAGGCAGCCCCGCCCGCCGACGTTCTGGCGAGCGGTACCGCCGATGCCGAGGTCGACACCCAGGTCGCGGCGGCCGACGAGACGAAGCCGCGCCGAGCGCGGCGCCGTGGCAAACGTCGCGACGCGATGAGTGATGTCGAGGTCGCGGCGGTCGAGGCACACGTTGCCTCCGACGCAGCGGCGGCCGACGAAGCGATCGTCGCTGCCGACGTGCTCGAGGCCGCGGCCGACGGCGACGAGGACGTGCTCGCGTCCGAGATAGGTCCCGAGCTCGAGGAGGCCGAGGTCGCTGCGGAGCAGGCCGCGCAGGTCGACGAGCAGGAGCTCGAGGCCGCGGTGATGCGCGCCGAGGCGGAGGCCGAGCTGGGCACCGCCGAGCCCGAGGTCGAGCCAGGCGAGGAAGATCTGGAGCTCTCCGCGGCGCTGCCGACCACGGCGGGCACGATGGACGAGCTCCAGCTCAAGCACCTGGTCGAGGCACTGATCTTCGCCGCGGACAAGCCGGTCACGCTCCAGCGCCTGCGCCAGCTCACGCGCGTCAGCGACATCAAGCGGCTCGAGCAGGCACTCGCCACGCTGGCCGTCGATTTCACGGATCGTGGCATCGCGCTGCAGCAGGTCTCGGGCGGCTACCAGTTCCGTACCAACACGCAGTTCTCCACCTGGGTGCAGCAGCTGATCGCGGGCCGACCGGTCCGTCTGTCGCGTGCTCAGCTCGAGACGCTCGCGATCATCGCGTACCGCCAGCCGATCACGCGGCCCGAGGTCGACGAGATTCGCGGTGTCGATTCGTCGGCCACATTGCGCCTGCTCATGGATCGGTCGCTGATCCGCATCCTGGGCAAGAAGGAGGACGTGGGCCGGCCCATCCTCTATGGAACCACCAAGGAGTTCCTCGATTTCTTCAGCCTGAGCGATCTGCGCGAGCTGCCGACGCTCCGCGAGTACAGCGAGCTGACCGCCGAGAGTCGCAAGGTGATGAGTGACCGGCTCGGGATCGGCGTGGACGCGACTGGCGCGGCCGTCGAGCCCGTTGAAGCCGAGGCGCTCGACGCCGAAGAGCCCGCCGAGGCCATGGAGACGAGCGTCGACGACATGGTTCGCGAGTTCGCCGAGGGTGAGCAGAGGGCGGAGGATCCAGGTGCGACGGACCTCGAAGCGAGCGCGGATGTCGATCAGGATGCGAGCGGCGACGTGGATGCGGCGGATGAAGGGTCCGAGCGCCATGCGGATGCGGACGCGAGTGCCCACGTGGGCGCGAACGTCGATCAGGATGCGAGCGGCGACG
>DAIRFU010000666.1:0-3992 GCA_036794935.1 Kofleriaceae bacterium
CGTCGAGGCAGCCCTGCCACGCGGCGATCGCGACGCACGCGCCGAGCGCGACGACCGCCGCCATCATGCCGCGCGCGAGCTGGTGCTGGCCGCGCGGGCTCGCGAGCCACGCGCCACGCCGGCCGATCGCGATCGCGCCCGCGAGCAGACCGCCACCGACGACCCACTGCCCGACCAGCCGCAGCGACCAGTCGTCCCACATCGGCGAGTGCCCGCCGGTGGTCGCCAGCCGGTAGAGCACGCCGCCGAGCGGATCCCACAGCCGGCCCGGGTCCTTGGCGACGAGCAGGAACACCAGGTCGCCGATCAGGATCATCAGCGCGATGCGCGCCCACCGCCCGCGCGCGCCGCCGAAGCGCGACAGCGCATAGAGGAAGAACACCGCGATCAAGAAGATCGGGTAGTCGGGATTCGAGAACAGCATCAGCGCGGTCCGCTAGCCCGCCGCCACCGCGTATACTCGTCGAGCAGCGCGCCCGAGAGTGCATCGGCCCACTGCCGGTAGCCGGCGTCGGTGAAGTGAACGTGGTCCTTGTAGGCGATCGGCGGATCGGCGAGCGCCCACGCGTCCATACGGTCGGCACCGCCCATCGCCGCGAACGTGTCGAAGAACGCGACGTGGTTGCGCGCCGCCGCCGCGCGCTGGACCGCGATGATGTCGGCGAGCACCGCAGGCGTGTGCCACACGCACTCGGGTGCGACGCCCGCGTCGACGCCGGCCGGCGGTTTGTTGCGGTTACAACGCGTGCCGGCCTCGCGCACGCCCATGTCCGGCGGCCCGAGGATGAGGATCGATGCCGCCGGCACCGCGGCGCGGATCCGCGCGATCACGTCGTCGTAGTACGTCGCGAGATCGGCGAGCACGAGCGTCGGATCGTCGGCCTCGTTGGTGCCGTACTGGAGCACGACCAGATCCGGATCGCGGGTCGCGAGCTGCACGCCGATGATCGACCAGTCCCACGAGCGCAGACTCGACAGCCGCCGCCCGACGACGCCGAGCGAGTCGACGATCACGCCCGGCACCCGCCGCTCCGAGACGACGCCGAACAGATCGATCGGCCCGCCGCCACCGTGCTCGAGCGTGAGCCGGTGTGGACCGTCGGGCACCGGGACGACCTCGCGCGCGGGATGCGCCGGCGCGAGCCCCGACGTCTCGGTCGGCAGCGCGTGCCATGCGCCGTCGTCGACGCGGTAGCGCAGCACGCCGTGGTCGGGAGCCGCGTAGTACAGGATCTCGAGCTGCGCGGTGCGCGTGCCGGCCGGGCAGTCGGCGCAGGTCTCGACCCAGAGCTGAGCGCCCTTGCGCTGGCCCGACACGCGCAGCCCGGCGATCCCGAACGGCTCGCGATTGCCGCGCTTGCCGCCGACCGCCGCGGTCCACGTTCCGGTGCGGCCGTAGCGAACGTCGCGCTGGTAGTAGTGCCGCGCCGGCGCCTTGCCGGCGGCGACGAGGCCACGGCCCGCGTCCCCGAACCGCCGCTGCCACGTGACGCGTACGTGCGACGTCAAGAAGTCGCCGGCGGTGTGCGAGTCGCCGAAGAATGCGAGCAGCGTGCGCCCGCCCGGCTCGCCCGCCTCGGCGGCGGCCAGCGACGCGAACAGCGCGTCGAGCGAGCCCGCGGGCACGGCGAGGATGCCGGGCGCTGCCTCCGCCAGCGGCGGGCGCGTCGGGCTCACCACCGCGATCCCACCGTCGTCGGTAGCGAGCGGTCGTGGGCTCGCCGGCCTCTGCGCGCGCTCGCCGTCGCAGCCGATCAGGGCGACGCACAGCGCGAGGCTACTTGCTCGCATGCTGCTCGGCGCCCTTCATCAGCGCGGCGTAGAGCCCGTCGGCGACCTTGTCCGCGCCCCGGATCGAGAGGTGGATGAAGTCGCCGCTCAGCCGGTGGCGGCGGAACCATTTCACCGCGGAGCCCTTGCCGCCCATCCAGTCGTACGTCGAGTAGAACGCGCAGCCTTGCGCGTGCGCCGCCGCGCGCTGCACCTCGACGATCGCGGCGATCACCGGCTTGGACGTGTAGCGGCCGTCCTTGGCCTCGGCCTGATCGGTCGGCGACATCACGAGACACGACGCGTCGGGCCTGCCCGCGCGCACGGTCGCGAGCAGCTTCTCGTACCGCTCCTGATAGATGCGCAGCGATCGGCCCGGCCTGAGCCACTGTGCCTCGTTCGCGCCGATCATCATGATGATGAGGTCGGCGCTGCGGTGCCCGAGCTCCTCGGCGAAGTGATGGGGCTCCTGCGCCGCGAAGCTCTTCACCTGCACGCTGACGATGCCCAGGTTGTCGACGACGGCACCGCGCGCATTCTCGAGCGCGAGGCCGAACAGGCGGACGCGGCCCTCGCGCGTGCGGATCGCGAACTCGCTCGCGCCCTGCGCGATCGTCGCCGACGCCCATCCCGCGTGTTTCGCGTCGGCGCGCGTGTCGGTGCGCAGGATCTCGGCGCCATCGGCGGAGATCGTCGCCGTGCCGCCGTGCGGCTGCGCGAGGTAGTACAGCTCGGCGCGCGTGACCGCGCCATGCACGAGCTTGATCGACGCGTGGCCGCCGTAGGTCTCGAACGTGGCGCCGCCTGGCCCGTAGAAGCCGTCGGCCGTGTGAGTCATCGAGATCGCGTGCGTGAGCCAGTCCTCGCCGCCGCCGCGCGTGATCGCTTCGTGGTGACAGAACCGATGCGGCGACAGCGTGTAGACGAAGCCGGGCCCGCCGTCACCGAGATCCGCCTGCAGCCGCGTGCGCAGCCGGCCGGGCAACGAGTCGGTCGCGACGACCGAGTCGCCGTACCACGACACCCGTAACGGACGGCCGAGCGTGCCGGCCCTGGCCGCCGCGATCGCGCGATAAAAGTCGTCCATCGCCCACCGCTTGCACGCCGGAGGCGTGCCCTCGATGCAGACGTCGTCGAGCGCGCCGATGTCGTGGCTGCCGGCTGCCGGCGGCGGCAGCGTCGGGACGAGCTCGGCGTCCTCGGCGGGATCGTCGGCGGGCTCCTGGCTGGCCTCGAACACCGGACCCGCGGCCCCCGCCGGCGCCGGGTCGCGCTCGGCGGTCAGCCGGTCCGCGAGTGCCGCGAGGTCCCCATCGATCACGACGAGGGCGGCGACCAGGGCCGCGGCGAACCAGCCGAGCGCCGGTCCGATCGTCCAGCTGCGGTCGGCGGACATCGGCGACGAAGGTATGCGAACCGGCGACGGAGTCAATGCCGGGAACTGGCCCGCGCCTCGCATCGGTGGCTCGATCCTGGAGGGGACCTGATGTCTATTCTCATTCGACTTGGCCTGTTGAGCTGTCTTCTCGCGGCCTGCGGCGACGATGCCGCGACCACACCGGATACCCGGACCGGAAATCACCCACCTCCGCGCGTCATCGCCGGTGGTGGAATCGGCGACGGCCCGATCGACGGTGTCGTGAATCTCTACGTGATCGACGACGCGACGCGGGCGCCGATCGATTGGGCCACTGTCCGCGTCGGCACCGTCGACGGCACGACCGCCGCGACCGGCCTGTTCGTCGCCGACGGCGTCGTCGGGCCCCAGACCGTGATCGTCAAGGCGACCGGCATGCGGTCGGAGATGTGGCTCGGCGCGAACGGCGCGAACATGACGCTGGCGCTCAAGGCGCAGACCGATCCGACACCGACGAAGGCGAACATCGCCGGCACGATCACCGGCTTCGAGACGATCACGGTGCCGGCCGGCCACAACAAGACCGCGATCGTCAGCTACTCGCAGGACGACAAGCTCGGCGACGCGGCGAACAACATCGAGACGCCGCTCGGCCAGAACATCTGCACGGCGCAAGCGGCCGGCGGCTGCACTTTCACGGTGGCCACGCGCACCGGCAGCATCGCGCTGATCGCGGCGATCTACGATCACGACACGAAGGGCACCGCCGGCGGCGACGACGATACGCTCACCCTGATCGGCTGGGCGACCAAGACCGGGCTCAACGTGCAGAACGGCGTCGATCAGACCGGCGTCGCGCTGTCGC
>DAIRFU010000667.1:0-2255 GCA_036794935.1 Kofleriaceae bacterium
GGGTCCGGGTCGAGCGCCGCCGCCGCGCCGTCGCCGAAGGCGCCGCGCCCGCGCGCGGGACGCTCGTCGTGCTCGACCCGCGCGCGGTCGAGCCGGAGGAGGCGGGGGCGATCGCGTCCTGGGTGCGTGCGGGCGGCCGGCTCGTGACCGGCGGCGAGCGCGGCGTCGCCTGGCTGGCGGGCCGGGTCACGGAGCCGCTGCCGGCCCGCGAGGACGGCCCCGCCCGTGGCGCGGGAGTGCTCGCCCCCGTCCCCGAGACGGCGGGCGTGCTGACCGTGCCCGTCGTGGTGGAACTCGACCGTTTCGGTTCCGGCTTTGTCGGTGTACGTCGCGACGGCGTTGCCGGTGTGGACGTCACCCGTGCAGTACGGGATGTAGACGTAGTTCCAGTCGCCGGTCGGGATGCCCTCGAGCTCGCGGTTCAAGAACGGCGAGATGAACGGGGCGAGCTTGTAGTGGTCATCCTCGAGACCGTTGACGTTCGCGGCGCCACGGATGCCGTTCTTGCCGGTGCAGCTGTCGTAGTCCCAGCACGCGCCGCCGGGCTCGAGCACGACGACGAGGTTGTCGCTCGTGTTGCTGTAGTTGACGAAGAACTTGTACGGCGTGTTGTTGCCGCAGACCACGCCGGGCGGCTCGACCTTGATCCACGTGTCGTACGTATCGCGGACCGGGTTCTGGATCGGCTCGGGACCCGAATCGCCGCACGCGCCCGCGAGCACGGCTCCCAACAGGATCAGCTGCCTCATGCAGGGACCCTACACGAGCGGTGATTGGCCCGACCAGAAAATGCGTAGGTGAGGCGGATCCAGAACAGGCAACCTCGCTACCCGCGGGCGCCACCCCACGGATGCTTCGCGACGAGATCGGCGGCGCGCCGCCGCGTGCGCGGATCGAGGCCGCCTTCGAACGCGGTCGCGAGCGCGGTGCGCAGCTCGCCGACGCTGTTCCATCGATCGCGCGGCCGCTTGCACAGGCCGATCGCGAGCGCGGCGTCGACGTCGACGTGTAGCTCGGCGAGCGCGGTCGGTTGCTGCGGCATGACATGCACGGTCTGATAGAGCGCGTTGTAGAGGTCCTTGCCGGCGCACACCGGCCGCCCGGTCAACCAGCGGTACGCGATCGCGGCGAGCGCGTAGACATCGGCGCGGTGGTCGACGCGCTCTCCGCGCGCCTGCTCCGGCTCCATGTACGCGGTCGTGCCGACGACCTTGCCCTGCGTCAGCGTGCCGGCGTGATCGTCGAGCGCGGCGACGCCGAAATCGAGCACCTTCCACGCCGGGTCGTCCGCGCCGTCCGCGAGGAACAGGTTCTGCGGCTTGAGATCGCGGTGCACGATGCCCTTGGCCCAGGCCTCCTCGACGGCAGCGCCGACCTGCGTGAGCAGCTCGAGCAGCGCCGCCGGTGACATCTTGCCGGTGCGCAGGTGATGCGACAGATCGTGACCGTGCAGCCGCTCCATGACGAGATACGGGATCTCGTCGCGCTCGCCGCTCGCCGCGAGCACGCGGACGACGTGCGGCGACGACAGCTTCTGCACGGTCGTCACCTCGCGCACGAAGCGCTCCACGCTCTGCGGGTTGCCGAGCTCGCGCTGTGACAGCAGCTTGACCGCGGCGGGCGCCCCGGTCTCGAGGTGGAATGCCTCGTAGACCTCGCCCATGCCGCCGCGCCCGATCACGTGGCCGAGCCGGTAGGTGCCGAACGTGTGATCGGTGAACCGGCCCGCGGCGTCGATCGCGAGCGCGCGATCGAGGTCCTGCCGCGCCTCCTGGAGGAGCGCCTCGCGCTGTGCCGCGAGCAGCATCGCCTTCTGCATCTTGGCGATCGCGTCACGCGACGCGCGGTACGTGCCACGGCCGAGCAGGAACGCGCACAGAAACGCGATCTGCATCAGCACGTGGCCGATCGCGAGCGTCAGCGGCGGCAGGCTCGGCCGCACGAGCCCCGGGTCGGCGACGACGCCGAAGATGATCAGCGCCGCGAACGCGGCCTGGACGACCAGGTTCGCGAGGTACAGCGCCAGCGCGGTGCGCGAGCTCTCGCGCCGGCTGAAGAAGAACAGCGCGAGGGCAGGGAGCAGCTGCACCGCGGACAGCACGCCGAAGTAGAGGACGGAGAGGAACAGCGCGGGCCCGACCGAGATCGCGATCGCCAGCATCGTCGAGTCGCGGAAGTGGCCGGTCGTGCGGAGTCGGGCCTCGATCACGAGGCCGGTGATCACGGCGACGAGGATCGCCGCGGCGAGCGCGATG
>DAIRFU010000667.1:2355-3991 GCA_036794935.1 Kofleriaceae bacterium
CCGGGGTGGAAAGCGGCGGCGGTGTCGACGCCTTCGCGGCGACGCGCCTGGCTTGCGCGACGGCAGGCAGTGCGTGCGCGGTCGGCTGCTCGGTGTCGGCACCCTCCGCGTCCTCCTGCTCTGCCGCCGGCGCGTCACCCACGCGGCTATCTTAGCGCGGGCTCGTGGCGAGCACCGCTGCGGCTTCGCCGACCCGGACTCAGCCCAGGACCTTGGCGAGCGTCGTGCCCATCTCGGCCGGGGTCGCGGCGACCGCGATGCCCGCGGCCTTGAGCGCGGCGATCTTGTCTGCCGCCGCACCCTTGCCACCCGAGATGATCGCGCCGGCGTGGCCCATGCGCTTGCCCGGCGGGGCGGTCTGACCGCCGATGAACGCGGCGACCGGCTTCTTCACGTTATCCTTGATGAACTCCGCGGCGCGCTCCTCGGAGTCACCGCCGATCTCGCCGATCATGAAGATCGACGACGTGCCCGGGTCCTCGGCGAACCAGGTCAGCGCGTCGATGAAGTCGGTGCCCTTGACCGGGTCGCCACCGATGCCGATCGCGGTCGACTGACCGAGGCCGAGCGCGGTGAGCTGACCGACGACCTCGTACGTCAGCGTGCCGGAGCGCGACACGACGCCGACGCCGCCCGGCTTGTGGATGTAGCCGGGCATGATGCCGACCTTGCACTGGCCCGGCGTGATCACGCCCGGGCAGTTCGGGCCGATCAGCACGACGCCCGGATAGTCGTGGTCGAGCACGTACTTGACCTTGACCATGTCGCGCGCCGGGATGCCCTCGGTGATCGCGATGACCAGCTCGATGCCGGCGGCGGCCGCCTCGAGGATCGAGTCCGCGGCGAACGGCGGCGGCACGTAGATGACGCTCGTGTTCGCGCCGCGCTGCTCGACCGCCTCGACGACGGTGTCGAACATCGGGACCTTCTCGAGGCCCTCGACCTTCATGCCGCCCTTGCCCGGCGTCATGCCGGCGACGACGTTGGTGCCGTACTCGACCATTTGCCGCGCGTGGAATGCACCGGCGGAGCCGGACATGCCCTGGACGACGAGACGCGTGTTGTGACCGACGAGGACGCTCACTTCTTACCTCCAGCCGCCGCGACGGCCTTCTTCGCACCGTCGGCCATATCGGACGCGGCGGTGATGTTGAGCCCGCTCTCGGCGAGCATCTTCTTGCCCAGCTCGACGTTCGTGCCCTCGAGGCGCACGACGAGCGGCACCTTGAGCCCGACCTCCTTCACCGCGGCGATGATGCCCTCGGCGATGATGTCGCACTTCATGATGCCGCCGAAGATGTTGACGAAGATCGCCTTCACGTCGGGATCGCTGGTGATGATCTTGAACGCGGCAGTGACCTTCTGCGCGGTCGCGCCGCCGCCGACGTCGAGGAAGTTCGCCGGCTGGCCGCCGTAGAACTTGATGATGTCCATCGTCGACATCGCGAGCCCGGCGCCGTTGACCATGCAGCCGATGTTGCCCTCCAGCTGGATATAGCTGAGGTCCCACTTCTTGGCCTCGGTCTCCGACGGATCCTCCTCGCTCGGATCGCGCCACTCCTCGAGCTCGGGATGCCGGTAGAGCGCGTTGTCGTCGAAGTTGATCTTCGCGTCGAGCGCGAGCACCTTGTCGTCC
>DAIRFU010000101.1:0-1301 GCA_036794935.1 Kofleriaceae bacterium
CTCGGCGCCTTCAACAGCGGCGATGTCGGGCGCATGTACGAGTTCGCTGATCGTTACAAGGACCCCATGAAGCGTTGGATCGCGAATCTTCGCGAAGAGACCGGCGCGTTCAATGTCGTCGCGATCGAGAAGAGCGATCCGCGCAGCATCACGTTCGTCGTCCAGGAGAAGGCGAGCACGGCGCAGACGATCGGATTTCTGCGCGTCGCCAACGGCGATCCGGCCGTCATCGAGACGTTCACGCTGGTCGCGGGCAAGACTTCCCCGCCGCGTGGACCAGCCACCGCAGTAGTCGACGTCGGCGCAGCAACGCGATCGCGCGATTGACCATGGTTCCATCGAGATCCGGCGCGCTTCATCCTGACCTGCACGAGCGTCTTGCACGTTGTTGGCGCTCCGACCGCGAATGACTCGCTCGGGCGCACCGTAGCTGCGAGTTTACCCGACGAAGATTCGCTCCAACCTCGTCGGCAACACATCTACAATCACGTGATGAAGCTGGGTGTCTTCATCGCGCTCGCGCTGTGCGCCGTCACGTCGCTCGCGCACGCATCTCCCTCGCTGATCGATCAAGCCGTCGCGCGCAGTCACGCGCGCGATCATGCGGGCGCGATCGAGCTGTATCGCCAGGCGTACGAGATCTACAGCGATCCCGCGCTCCTCGTTCGCATCGCGCACGAGCTCCGGCTCGCCGGCGATGCACGCGAGGCGCTCGCGTACTTCTGTTCGTACATGTACGTCGACGCCGCTGGCGAGCTTGCCGATGAAGCGTCGACGAACGCACGCGCGCTGGCGGCGACGCTCGGCTATCCAACCGACAGCGACCGCGACGCCTGCACGATGAAACCGAAGGCAGCGCCCACGAAGCGCAACGTGGCAAGCGTCGACCTGCTCTCCGATCCGATCGCCCGCCCGCCCCCACGCATCACGAAGCGCGAGGTCGCGGGCCTGATCATGATGGGTGGCAGTATCGCGAGCCTCGGCCTCGTGCTCCTCGAAGCACAAAAGGTCCAGCAACTCCGCAAGGACATCGCCAACGATCGACCGGGCACGGACGTCGATGCGCTCGAGGACCGCAAGGCGAGCGCCCAGCTGCGCCAAAAACTATGGCTCGGCGTGGGCGGCGTCGCGCTGATCACGGGCGGCATCCTGTACGTCATCGGCCGCGCCGATCGAAAGCGCGCCGAGCGCGCGTACGTCGCGCCGAGCCTCACGAAGAGCGGCGGCGGTCTCGTGGTCGGCGGCATGTTCTAGCGCGGCAGCTCACGTCTTGTCGAGCGAGCCGTTGAACGAAGCGGTCG
>DAIRFU010000101.1:1401-14091 GCA_036794935.1 Kofleriaceae bacterium
TCGACACGCGCGCGCCTCGCGTTCCACGCGATGTTGACGTGATGCGCCACGTGGCGCAGTGCGCGCTCGAGCTGCTTCTCGCTGTAGGCGGGGTCCCGCTTGAGGTCGCGGATGATCAGCCCGATCTCCTCGTGTGCCTCTTCGAGGTTGTAGAGCACGTACGTCCGATTGAGGTCTTCGTCTGGCATGGTCAGCGCTACTTCGCCCCATCCGCACGAAAGCCGTTCGTCTTGTGTGTTCCATCGCAGAACGGTTTGTTGGCCGAGCCTCCACAACGACACAACGCCGTTTTGCCGCAGCGGTCGAGGGTTCGGCCTGTACCACTGACAACTTCCAAGCTGCCGGTCAGAAGCAGCGGGCCGTCTTTCGACGCCACGATCTGCACGGCGCCATCGCGGCGTGCGAGGGGCTCGGATGGTTTCGTCGCCGGTTCGCCCGTCGCTGTGAAGCCAGCAGCGCTGTGGCTCCCATCGCAGAAGGGCTTGCGCTTCGACTCACCGCAGCGACACAGCGTCGCGCGAAACATCGGCGCCTGTCCTTCGATCGCGAGTGCACCGTGGAAGGCAAGTGGACCATTCTCGCGCACACGTACGGTGTTGACGATCGGCGGTGCTTCCTGCGGTCCATCGTCGTGGCGGATGTACGTGATCGCGCCCGAGGGACAGTTGTGCGCGAGCTCCGCCACCTCGTCGACGGTCGCCGCGTCCGGGTGAATCCACTCCCCATCGACATTCGGCACGAATACGTCCGGTCGATCGAGGACGCAGTGCCGCGAATGAACGCATCTGCGCGCCTCGAACAGCACCGTGACACGCTTGCCCTTCACTTCTTCGATGTCACTCACGACGAGAAGCCTAACTCAGAAGCCCGCGGCGCTGGCGCCGTCTTCCCTGTCGCGGTTAGCGTCAAGGCATGGACGCGAGCACGTCGCCGAGCTGTATGCCGGCTGCATTCATCGGGCATGGGAGCCCCGTGAACACGCTGGAGGACAACCGGTTCACCCGATCGTGGCAAGCATTCGGCGCTGTGGTGCCCACACCGCGAGCCGTGCTCGTCGTGTCGGCGCATTGGTACACCGCGGTCACGGCCGTCACCGCGATGGCGCGGCCACGAACGATCCACGACTTGTTCGGCTTCGGTGAACGCCTACAAACATTCCAGTATCCCGCACCGGGCGCGCCGGACATCGCGCGAGAGATTCGCGACGTCGTGAAGCCGCGGTTCGTCGGACTGGACGAGGATGCATGGGGCATCGATCACGGCGCGTGGAGCGTGCTCGCACATGTATTTCCTCGCGCGGACGTGCCGGTGATTGAACTGTCGATCAACGGGACGAAGGACTTCGCGTATCACGTCGATATCGGCGAGCGCCTGGCTCCGCTGCGCGAGCGCGGCATCTTGATCGTCGCCAGCGACAACGTCGTCCACAACCTCGGACGCATCGACTGGGCCGATCGCGATGCTGGCTACGATTGGGCCGTTCGATTCGACGAAGCGGCGCGCGAGATCATGACCACGCGCCCTGCCGACGTGCTCGCGCTGCAGCAGCATCCCGACTTCGCGCACGCGGTCCCGACGCCAGATCACTTCATTCCTCTGCTCTACCTCGCCGGTCTCGCGAAGCACTGCGGTCGGTTACCGCGCGTTCTCGTCGAAGGCTACGCGCTCGGGTCGGTGTCGATGACCTCCTATACGCTCGATTGCGAGTGCCCGGCGTCCGATTCGAAGCAGGCGCCCGTTGGGCAGCTGCTCCCCGATCCGAACATCGTCCCGCCCGACCAGACGAATATGTGAGCGCGACGCCAATAGCGCCGTGTAGCCGCCGTCGACAGCTAGACCTACCTAGGTTGGCGCGTTCGCGAGCAAGACGTTGAGACCTTCCGCGGGCCAGCTCGGGGTCGATGAACGCGCAGTACGGAACTAGACGACCACGTGTGGAACGTGACGTGCCGGCCAGGTTGTCGCGGACGATGCGAAAATCATCGAATGCGACGTGCGTGAACTGCGGGCTGCCGGCGCACTCGCCCAGCGCCCACACCGCTTCAGCCGTGGCTTGCAGCCGGTCGTCGACCTTGATGAAGCCGCGCTCGTCGAGCTCGATGCCCGCTTCCTCGAGACCGATGTCTCGCGTGTTGGGAGCTCGACCCGCCGCCACGAGGAGCCTTCGATAACCCGGTCGCTGCCCAGCCTCCATTGCCAGGGTGAGGCCATCGTTCGCTCGCACAACGACATGACCGAACACTCGCGATGCTGGCCGTTCGCGTCGACGTTCGAGACTGACGCCTCGTGCGAGCGCCACCGGACACCCACGTAGATCACCTGCGATTCACGCGACTCCCGTCTGGGCATTCACGAGTCGCGCGGCATAGTCACGACGCACAACAGGGAGGTCAGCGATGAGCAACGAGAAGAAGAACATGGAGTTGATGCAAACCCTCGACGATGCGTGGAACGCGCAGGATTGGGACACGTTCGAGAAGCGTCACAAGCACGACACCGTGGTGCGCTGGCCGGCCCAGCCTCCAACGCACGGGATCAAAGATCATCGCGCGGAGGGCGTTCAGCTGTTCAAGACCTTCCCGGATCAGAAGATCGAGAACCGTCCATACAAGGTCTTCTTCGCGAACGGAGATTGGACCTGCTCGATCGCACGTTTCACCGGAACCATGACAGGGCCGATGGTCATGGGAGACAAGACCATTCCACCGACCGGCAAGAAATTCGAGGTCGACTTCTGCACGGTCGCGCGCTGGCAGGATGGCCAGATCGTCGAGGAGAACCTCTTCTATGACGTGGTCGGAATGATGACTCAGCTCGGCATCAAGGGTTAGCTCGCATGTCGACGAACAAGATCGGAATCATCGGCAACGGAAATGTCGGTAGCGCGCTCGAACGCGGCCTCAAGAGTGCCAAGCGCGACGTGCGTGCTGTCGGAAGGCTTCCTCGCTCACCTGGAGGATGCTTGCGGAGCGCAGCTGGTTCACGACGGCTGTCGTGTTCGACTTGATGTCGCGGCGCACGAGAGGCGCCTGCGTTGGCATCTCGCGCACGAGGGAAAGATTCTCGGGCAACGGCGTCTCGGAGGTCGCGATCGATTCCACGATGATCTGGATCTGAGGCTTACGAGGGAGTCGGCTTGGCTCCATCGTGCCCTCGGAGAGGTAGGTCACGAACGGACGAGAAAGAACTCTTCGAGCATCGGTCTCTCCTTCGCGGCGACATCGCCGCCGGAGAGACCCCACCAGGATTATCCCGCGTCTGCCACCGGTCGTTTCTGTGCGCGTCTCGGACGACGGCAGCCGCCGTGCAATGGCGCGGGATAATCCGACGGTCGGGATAGTGCCGATTATTCCGCGCGCGGCATAAGCGGCACTCGTTCGGAACGCACGCCGCGCTGTTTGGCGTGAATCCCTGGACGCTGCAGACGTGGTTCGGCCACAAGCGTATCGACGAGACGATGCGTACGTCCACGTCGCCAGCGCGCACCACCGGGAACTGCCGGAATGCGTGCAGCTCGCCGCGCAGGGCATCGGCGATCCTGACCGTTGCGTGCTCGCGATGCTCGGAGCGCGTGGCAGCTACGTGGCAGCAGCGGCCGACGAGAGAAAAGAAGTCAGGGAGTCAGCCTGACTTAAGAGTGCGAGCGGGGGGACTCGAACCTCGCCGAGACGATCACGAATGACCAAGAGTCGCGTGGCCTTGCCGTCGTCTCGACGAGTTAGCGGGACCCGGTGTCCGGGCTGATCCGGTGAGATCGGCCCCGGTCGGTCGTGCCGTGGCAGAACCAAGTTCCTGACGGACTGGCTTCGTGGGCCACGGAGCCTCACCTCGACAAGGATCAACTCGCCAAGGAGCTGGAACGGGCGCGCGAGCTTCATCAATCGAAGTGCACCGGGGGCCGACGAAGCGGTTTCGTGGGCCGGCCGGTGTAGACGACGGTCCACGCGGAATATCGCAGGTCGCCGCGGATGATCGCCGATGCGTCACGACGCGTTGGGCCGTGTCCAGCAACCCTGCCCGTCGCGATCGCTGGGCTGTGTGGCTTAACCTTCACCACGTCCACCAAGCAGACGAACTGGTCTGGATACCGCGCGCAGATGTTCGCCCACGGCAGCGGCTCGCTCAGCTCGACGGTGGGAGCAATCTGTTCGGCAACGTCCACGCGTCGATCATTCCAAGCGGCCCAGGCCTGTCAAGTTTCTTGCTATCGCCGACTGGCGTGCAGATCCCTCACGGATAAGACGAACAAGACCGCTTTCGGGTGGCGAGCGGTTCGCCGCAGGGTGAGTCGGCCGCTCGATGACGCGCAGCTCGCCGAGATCGTCCGCCGCTACGGCTCGAGCGGCTCCCCCGGGTCGCCACCGACCTGACGATCGTCACGCAGCGACGGGTTCTTCGATCCCGAGCTTCTGCACGACCATGGCGGCCAGCTGCCCGACGGTTGGCCCCTTCAAGAGGTCCATGGTCGCGATCTCGACCCCGTAGGTGCGCGCGAGATCGTGCTTGAGCTCGAGCACCAGCAGCGAGTCCATGCCCAGGTTGCCGAGCGCGCTGTCCGCGCGGATGCGATCCGCCGGCATGCGCAGCACGTTGGCGACGTTCTCGGTCACCGCCGCGAGGGCCACGCTCTGGCGTTCCGCGGCCGCAGCCCCGGCCAGCCGGCTACGCCAGGACGCGGCGACATCGGTCGGCTCCTCCTCGCTCTGTAGCATCAGCCCCGCGAAGCGCGACGAGTGGCCGCTCTTGGCGGCGACGCGCCGCCAGCGGCTCCAGTCGATCGCGAACAGGCCGATCTGCGCCGGCGATGTCTGGAGGATGCCCTCCAGCTCGTCGAGTAGCGCTGGCACCGGCAGCGCGGCGATGCCGGCGCCGGCGAACACTTCATCGAGCGCACCGCTGCGCGCGACCACGCCGGTTCCCTTCACGACGCCCAGGTTGATCGTCGTCGCCGGTAGCCCGCGCGAGCGGCGGTAGTGTGCGAGCTGATCGAGGACCGTGTTGGCGGCGACGTAGCTGCTCTGGCCGACGTTGCCGATGATGGAGCTGATCGACGAGAGCAGCACGAAGAAGTCGAGCTGGAAGTCGGTGCTCAGGCGATGTAGCTGCAGCGCACCGATCACCTTGGGCCCGAACACGGCGCGCAGGTCCGGCTCGTTGACATCGACGAGGAACGCATCGTCGAGGACCATCGCGCCATGCACGATGCCGCGCAGCGGAGGCATCTCGTTCGCGATGCGCGTGAACAGGCGCGTGATGGCGTCGGGATCACTCACGTCCACCGCAAGAGCCTCCACGCGCGTGCCGCTGCGAACCATCGCCGCGATGCGCTCCTGCGCCGCCGCATCGACCGCGCCGCTGCGGCTGACCAGGACGAGCTGGGCGGCACCACGGGCGGCGAGGCGTTCCGCGATCTCGAGGCCGAAGCCGCGCGTGCCGCCGGTGATCAGGTACGTGCCGGGCGCCTTGCCGAGCGCGAGACGAGGCGGTGCCGCCGGAGAGGTGTCGGAGCCCGGCGCGGTGTCCAGCTGCTCGAGCCTGCGCACGAAGCGTTGCCCGCTCCGATAGGCGATGTCCTCGTCGCGGTTGTCCGATGCGAGCTCGGCGACCGCGAGCGCGGCGTCCTGCGCGTCGAAATCTGCCGGCAGGTCGATCAGCTTGCAGTCCAGGTTCTCGTGCTCGTTGCCGATCACGTGTCCGAGCCCCCACAGCGGCGCCGCGGTCACGTCGGCGAGGACCTCGCCGTCCGCCACCACCTGCGCGCCCGCGGTCACGATGCCGAGGGTCAGCCGCAGCGTGCCGTGCCGAACCAGCGCTTGCACGGTCCGGATCACGCGCAGAGCGCCGGCGAGCGTGAGCTCGGCCGCGGCCTCGTCGAGCCCGGTGGATGCATCGTTCAGTCCCCACAGATACAACAGGCGCTGCGGCGCCCGCGCTCCGGGCTCGCCAAGCACGGCCGCCAGGTCGTCGGGACTCTCGACGCGGACGTACGAGACGCCCCGTCGTTCCAGCTCGCGCAAGAACGGGTCGGGCCCGTCCCCGGGCGGACACAGGACCAGCCAGCGCGCACCCGCGTCGATCGCGTGCGGAGATGCTTCGCGTTCCATCGCGTGCCAGCGGTAAGCGAAGTGCTGGGGCGCGATCTGGGAGCCCACGCGCCGGCCGATGCTCTGACATCGGAGCCCGCTGACCTCGGCCAGCACGGCCCCATCGTCGGACAGCAGCGTGAGCTCGGCGTCCAGCGTGCTGTCCGTCTGATCGAGCAAGCGCACGTGACACCAGCACGCGCGCTCGGGCGAGGCATGCCAGACCAGGCGCGCGATGCGCACCGGCACGAACGGCGCGACGGGCTCCTCGTCGCGAGCGGCCACCGCGATCAATGCCTGGAAGCAGGCGTCCAGCAGCGCCGGGTGGAGTAGCTCGCCGTCGAACGCGATGCTGTCGGCAAGCGCGACGGCCGCCAGCGCCTCGCGCACGTTGCGGCGCAAGGACCGGATGCCGCGAAACGCGGGGCCATAGTTCAGACCCATCCGGTCGAGGCGCTCGTACAGCTGTGCCGGCGCCACCTCCTCGGGCATGCGCGCGGCGAGCGCGGCGCGATCGATCGCGTCGGGCCGCGTGATCTCCTGCTCGTTTTCTTCTGGCTCGCTCAGCAACCCGCTCGCGTGGTGCTTCCACTCGGCGGCGTCCGGTTCGTTCTTGCTGAAGACGTCGTAGCGAGAACGCTGCGAGTCGTAGCGCACGTGCAGCCGGGGCAGCGCGTGATCGTCGATCACCAGCGGGTTGATGAAGCTCAGCTCCTCGAGCCGGCACGGGACTCGCCCGGCGCGAGCCGCGTGGACGGCGAGGCCGGCCTCGACGTAGGCGGCGCCGGGCATGACGACGGTGCCCTCGAGCTGGTGATCTTGCACGTACGGGAACCGCGCCGGATTGACGTCGACCTCCCAGGCCGGCTCCGGTAGGCGCAACGCCTCGTCGAGCATCACGTGGCCTTTGGCTCCGTAGCGCAGCTCGCGCGAGCGCTCGCTTTCGGTGCGATAGACCGCGTCCTGCCACGGGTACGCGGGCAGGGGCAGGTAGCGGCCCTCGGGGACGACCGAGGACCACCGCACCGGGACGCCGAGCGTGTGCAGCTCTCCCAGGGCAGCGAGCAGCTGCGCGCGCTCCGGCTGCTGGCGCTTGAGGCTGGCGATCACGACGCCTGGTGCACCACTCGCGCGCACGCACTCCTGGATCGACGCGCGCAACACGGGATGCGGTCCAACCTCGACGAAGATCGAGTGACCATCGGCGACGAGCGCCTGCATCGCCGCCGCGAACTTCACCGGCTGGCGCACGTTGGACCACCAGTACTCGGCGTTCCATTGCGATCCGGGCACGCGGCCGCCGGCCACCGTCGAGTAGAGCGGCACCTGCTCGGGGCGGGGCGCGAGCGGCGCGAGCACATCCAGGAGCTCGTCGCGCAGCGGGTCCATCTGATAGCTGTGATAGGCGACCTCGACCTGCAGCGCGCGGTGGAAGACGCCCTCGGCCGCGAGCTCCTCGGCGAACGCGGCGAGCTCGCGTGCATCGCCGGAGAGCGTGACCGAGGTGGCGCCGTTGACCGCCGCGATCGAGATGCCGTTGCGTTGCTCGATCCGCTGCTCGATCCGCTGCTCGATCCGCTGCTCGATCCGCGCCGCCACGACGGCCTCGCCGAGCCCGACCGCCAGCATGGTTCCACCGCCGGCGGTTCGCTGTTGCAACCGGCTGCGCTGCCAGCTGACCAGCAACGCATCCTCCAGCGTGAGCGCACCCGCGAGGTAGGCGGCCGCCACTTCGCCGACGCTGTGGCCCACGATCGCGTCGGGCTCGATGCCCCATGCACGCCACAGCGCTGCGAGCCCGGCCTGCAACACGAAGTTGGCCGGCTGCGCCACCTGCGTCTCGGCCATCCTCGACTCTGCCTCCGCGGCGAGGAGCTCGGCCTTGATCGACCAGCCGGCGAGCCGGGTGAAGATCGCATCGCAGCGCTCGATGACGTCGCGAAACACCGGCTCGCTCGCGTAGAGCTCGCGACCCATTGCCCACCACTGTGGGCCCATGCCGGTGCACACGAACACCAGTTGGCGCTTCTCCGCCGGTCGCGTTCGCCCCGTCGCTACGCGCTCGGAGCGGTCACCCGCGGCCAGCTCGCGCAACGACGTGACGAGCTGCTCGACCGAGTCGGCGACCAGGGTGGCACGGACCGCGTGGTGCGTGCGGCGATGCGCCGCGGTGTTCAGCAGGTCGTTCAGCCAGCGCTCGGGCGGAGCCGCGGCTGCGAGATCGGTGACGTGATCCGCGAGTCGCCCGGCCCACTGGCGCAGCGCTCCCTCATCGGCGGCGGAGAGCGGTAGCAGGATCGGCCAGCGCGTCTCCGTCTCGAGTGCCCCGACGCGCGGTTCGGGCGCCGCCTCGAGCAAGGCGTGCGCGTTGGTGCCGCCATAACCGAACGAGTTGACCGCCGCCAGGGCCGGCAGCTCCGCGTCTGGCCACGGCATCGCCTCGGTCGGTACGCGCAGGCAGAGCTCCTGCCACGGGATGCGCGGATTCGGTGTTTCGAAGTGCAGGTTGGGTGCGATGCGCCGGTGGTGCAGCGTCAGCGCGGCCTTGATCAACCCCGCAACGCCCGACGCGGCCTCGGCATGACCGAGGTTGGTCTTCACCGATCCGATGAAGCACGGGCGATCGTCAGGCCGACCGTCGGAGAGCACGTGCTGCAGTGCTTCGACCTCCAGCGGATCGCCGGTGGGCGTGCCGGTGCCGTGCGCCTCGACGTAGCGGATCTGGCTCGGCTGCACGCCGGCCTGGTCGCACACGCGACGGATCAGGCGCTCCTGCGCGCGCGGGTTGGGAACCGTGATCCCGTTGGTGGCTCCGTCCTGATTGACACCCGTGCCGCGGATCACCGCATAGATGCGATCGCCGTCCTTCAGCGCGGTGGCGAGCGGCTTGAGCACCACCACGCCGGCGCCTTCCGCGCGCACGTAGCCCGCGCCGCGCGCGTCCCAGGTGCGGCAGCGTGCGTCGGGCGCGAGGAAGCGCCCCTTGCTCATGATCACGAAGTACTCGGGGCGCGTCATGACGTTGACGCCGCCGGCCAGCGCCTGCGGGCACTCGCCGCTCCACAGGCTCAGGCACGCGTAGTGGAGCGCCACGAGCGACGACGAGCAGGCGGTGTCGACGCTGATGCTGGGTCCGTGCAGGTCGAACGCATACGAGATCCGGTTGGACAGCATCGTCATCGACACGCTGGTGCCGGTGTGGTTGTCGATCAGCTCGCGATTGGCCGGATGCGCGCTGGTCAGCTTCTGATCGAGGCAGAAGCCACCGATGAAGACGCCGGTATCCGAGCCGGTGAGCTGCTCGGCGGTGAGCCCGGCGTCTTCGATCGCCTCCCAGGTGGTCCTGAGCAGCAGCCGTTGCTGGGGATCCATCTGCGCCGCCTCGCGCGGCGAGATGCCGAAGAACAGCGGGTCGAACGCGTAGACGTTGTCCTGGAGAAAGCCGCCTTGCTTCGCGAAGCTCTTGCCCGGCCGCCTGGGATCGGCGTCGTAGTACTTGCGCAGATCCCAGCGGTCGGCGGGGATGTCGACGATGGCATCGACCTTGCGCTCCAGGAGATCCCAGAACGAGCGTGGGTCGGCGATTCCCCCCGGGAAGCGGCAGCCGATGCCGACGAGGGCGATCGGTTCGCGCCCCGCGGGGCGCTGGGAGCCGTCTGCTACAACTGGACGAGAGCTCATCGTTGGGCGTCCTTACGGCGAGGTTCGACGTGGCGCGGAGGCGCCCGTGTCAACTGCTTGACGTGCACGGGGCCCGGATCTTCCGTGGCCCTGCCCACAAGATTTCGAACCAGCGCCCCGGGGTCCCCTTCATGGTCGGGAAGCCGTTAGATCCCCTTCATGCCCGAGTTCGCATTCCAGGAGCTCCTTCCTGTCGGTCACCACGACGACACCCCGTTCAAGCAGCTGACCTCCGACCTCGTGTCGACGTTTTCCGCGCGCGGCAAGACGTTCCTCGACGTCCAGCCCGAGGCGCTCACGCTGCTCACCCGCACGGCGATGCGCGACATCGCCCACCTGCTCCGACCCGGGCACCTCGGCCAGCTGCGCGCGATCCTCGATGACCCCGAGGCGTCGCCCAACGATCGCTTCGTCGCGCTCGAGCTGCTCAAGAACGCGAACATCGCGGCGGGCGGCATCCTGCCCGGCTGCACGGATAAGACGAACAAGACCGCTTTCGGGTGGCGAGCGGTTCGCCGCAGGGTGAGTCCCGGTGGCAGGACGTTCGGGCCGGATGCCACGAACGTCCTGCAGCTCACGCTGCATGCAGCCGTCGGGCGCCGTAGCGCCGACCCGTGTCGGCGTGCAGCGAGAACCCATCGACGAGCGCCGTGCGGCGACGCGACGTCGCGCGCGACGCCGGAGGGATGCGCGTAGCGCGCGGCACGTGGACGGCCTCGGCCTGGGCGTGCACGAGGTCATCGAGTTCGGGCGGATCGGCGGCCGTCGCGTCGGCGTCGCGCGCGCGGAGCAGGTGCGCGACCCGCTGCACGATGCGCTCGGTCAGCGCCAGAACGTCCTCGTCGGTGGGGGGCGGCAGCGCGTGAAACGCCACCGCGCCACCGGTGCGCTCGTACCAGACGCCCTCGGGCACGAGCGTGTGGAAGTGGACATTGGCGTTGTTACCCACATCTACGGTCAGGAGCGACAGATTCCTGTCGACCGCGACCGCGATGATCTTGCCGACAAGTAGCGGCGGCGACGGCTGGTCTACCGAGACCAGAGCATCAACCAGCGCATCGGCAGGAGCTTCTACGGATGCATCGGTTGCGGTATCCAGCGAGCGATCGACAGAAGCATCGGGGACCTGTGGCTGCATCGGTTCGCGCGCGGGCGCGTCGGGGTGACCGCACGCAAGCAGCATCAGGCAAGGAATCGCACGCAGCGAGCTTACCGAAAATGCGTTCTAGATGATCGCGCAGCCGCGAGCGGGCTCACAGTTTGGTGCCGTTGCGAAATCGTCCAATTGTTGGACCACAAAGCGACGTGCGAGCGTGCGCGCCATGCGGGTGATTTTCTATTCCGTACTGCTGATGTGCGCCGCGTGTACGCCCTGGGGGGCGGACAACGCGGACGATGACGACCTTCGTGGCGGCCACGGCCACCACAAGGACGCTGCGGTCGAGATGCCGCCGGACCTCGACGCGCCAATGGCTGACATCGATGCTGGCAGCAACGATGGCTCGCCGACGACACCGCCGAGTGGCGTCGGTCCGTACTTCACGACGCCGATGTTCTTCAATCGCGACGTGTCGAACGAGCCGAAGGCGGCGAACAGCGACACGATCATCTCGACGCTGCGCGCCGAGGGCGGCTGGGGCAACAGCGACAAGATGCAGATCGACTTCTCGATCGACGTGCTGACGGCCGACAACTCGACGCCGATGCGGACGTTCACGACGACCGGCGACTTCTTCTCCCCGGACTGCGATCACGTGCCGATGCCGGTGCCGACCAACGGCAACCTCGAGAGCGAGTCTGGCTACACGTGCACGACCGGCGGCGATTGCCACCTGATCGTGTACCAGAGCGACACGAAGGACCTGTACGAGATGTGGCGCGCCGACATCCGGAACGGCACGTTCTACGGCGGCTGTCTCGCGGTGTGGCACGGCGCCGCGACGTATGACGAGTCGCTGCGCGGCGAGCAGTGCACGAGCGCCGACGCGGCGGGCTTTCCGATCTCGCCGCTGTTGTTCAACGCGGACGAGGTGGCCTCGGGTCACATCGATCACGCGATCCGGTTCATCCTGCCGAACAATCGCGTGCGGCGCGGGTACGTGCGGCCGGCGACGCACGGCACGAACACGACCGGCGTTTCGGGCGCGCCGTACTACGGCGTGCACTTCCGGCTCCGCGCGGATTATCCGGTCGACTCGCTGCCCAGCGAGGGCGCGAAGGTCGTCGCGCGCGCGATGCAGAAGTACGGCATGTACCACGCTGACGGCGGCAACATCGCGTTGACCGCGCAGAGCGACCGTCACACGACGGCGAAGTGGGACGGACTGCTCGGCTCGAAGGACCTCGCGGCACTGCGCGTCGAGGACTTCGAGGTGATCGATCACGGCTCGTCCAAGTCGCTGACGCTCGACTGCACGCGCAACCCGTAGCCGCTACTCGCAGCCAAGGCGCGTCGTGCCCAGCGCGAGATCGTCGAGCCAGAGCGAATACGTGCCGGGCGTCGGGTTCGCCTGATACAGCCACCAGCCGAACCAGATCCGATCGAACGTCGGGAACACGAAGTCGACCTGCGTGCCACCGTGGCTGGTCCGGTTCACGGACAGCTCGGGATGCGCGACACCGTCGATGTAGACGTCGATCGCGTCGTTCGTCGCGTCGAGATGGAACTCGAGGCAGAGCCACTGGCCTGCGACTGATGGCGCAGTGCGCTTCCAGTTGGTCCAGTCGCCGGTCGGGCCGCCGTCGGTGCCGACGCCCCAGTAATCGCCAGCGGGATCGCTGGCACCGCCGGCCGGTGCGTACTGACCGCCGATCGCGCGGATCAGCGATGACGTGCCGGTGCCAGCGAGCTCCACGAGCGTGTGCTACACGTGATCTCAGCTCGTGTGGCAGCCCGGTGGCAGCAGGAGAGTTTGTCGAGCTACTC
>DAIRFU010000668.1:0-3975 GCA_036794935.1 Kofleriaceae bacterium
CCGCTACTTCGACCCGTGCATCAGCCGGGGCGGTAACGAGCTGATGACGAAGAGCAACGACTGCGCGGGTGCGAAGTCGACGATCAAGTGGGACGCCGGCGCCGGCAAGGCGACCGAGGGCTGCTTCGAATCGAGCCTGCTCGATCTGGACGCGGCGGAGCCCGGCGTGCAGGCCGAGTGCGAGGTCTCCGAGGTCAAGATGAGCCCGGACGGCAAGACCGAGCTCTCGAAGAAGGCGATCACGAACATCTGCGCCGACAAGATCGGCGCTGGCGAGGAGTGGGAGCAGAACAAGTATCCGTGCTGGAAGCCGTCGTACCAGCCTGCTGTCTGCCCCGATCTCACCGAGGCGAACAAGCGCGCGCAGGGCGCGGCGTCGCGGCCGCAGGTCGGCATCCTCGTGCTCTACGGCGAGGAGGACCACCAGCACCGCGGTCACGACATCGTGATCAAGACGAGCTGCAAGCAGCCGGCGCCGGCTACGGCCCCCGATTACTTCGCCGGGCCGTCCTCCGACGGACCGCACCAGCTCGGCGAGAAGCTCGTCTCCGACAAGCCGCACGTCGAGCACAGCGAACACGAGCTGCTGTATGCCGGCCCGCCGCCGGATCACACCAGCATGTTCCTGACGCTGTACTTCGCGATGACCGGTCTGCACGGCATCCACGTGCTCATCGGCATCTTCGTGTTCATCTGGCTGCTGATCCGGGCCGTCAAGGGCCAGTTCTCGCCCGATTACTTCGGGCCGATCGACTATGCCGCGCTGTACTGGCACATCGTCGACCTGATCTGGATCTTCCTGTTCCCGCTCCTCTACCTGATCGTCTGAGGGTCATCATGGCTGCAACCGAACATCACGCCGACCACGATCACGGACTCTCGCACGTCGCCACGACCAAGGTGCTGATCGCCACCGGCGGCACCCTGCTGATGCTCACGCTGCTCACGGTGCTCGCGTCGAAGGTCGACTTCGGCGGCGCCAGCATCAACCTCGCCGTCGCGATGGTGATCGCGGTGACGAAGGCGACGCTCGTCATCCTGTTCTTCATGCACCTTCGCTACGACCGGCTGTTTCACTCGGTCGTGTTCGTCAGTGCGCTACTCGCCGCGTCCCTGTTCGTCGGCTTCACGCTGATGGATACCGGTCAGTACCAGCAGACGAACATCTGGAACCCGACCGCGCCGCCGATGGCGCCGATCGGGCCGCGCGCCGTCAACGGCTAGCCGGCGCCGTCACAGAGCGTAGTCGCCGCTGGCCTCGGGCTGGTAGCAGATCTCGACGACGCGGATGTGCTTGGTCCCGTTCGGGACCCGCCACGCGATCGTCTGGCCGATCCGGAGGCCGAGCAGGGCACTGCCGATCGGTGCGAGCACCGAGATTCGACCCTGTGCCGCGTCCGCGTCCTTCGGATACACGAGCTTGATCTGCCGGCGCGCCTTGGTCGCGCAGTCCTCGTAGATGAGCTCGCTGTTCATCGTCACGACGTCGGCCGGTACCGCGCGCTGCTCGACGACCTGCGCACGGTGCAGCTCGGCCTCCAGCTCCTCGGCGGTCGGCGTGGTGTTGTGATCGACCACGGACAGCAGGCGCTGCAGATCGGTATCGGTGACGATGATGTTCTGTTGCAGGTTGGACATGGCGCTTCTCCCGAGAAAGCAGGACCGCCGGCCAGCGTGCCGGCCGGTCGGTGGGGGCGGGCGGTGCAGCTCGCACTCAGCCCGGGCGCACCACCGCGCTCGGCGTCACCGTGCGTGTGTGCGCACGGCGGCTATCGAACGCAGGGCAGCTCATGAACTAAGGCTAGGTCCCCGCGCTCGAATGTCAAGCCGCCCATCGGGGAGGCTCTGATCAGTCGGCCAGCTGGCCCTCGATCGCCTCGGCGAGCGCGGATGCGAGCTGGGCCTGCACGGCCGGCTCGGCGAGCTGCTTGCCCTCGATCGGGTGGTCGATGAAGCCGACCTCGACGAGCGCCGCCGGCATCGTCGCCCCGAGCAGCACGTGGTGCGCGTCCTGGCGCACGCCGCGATCGCCCTCGGCGCCGCGCACCCGGCGCAGTGCCTTCTGCATGCGCGAGGCGAGCTCCGCGGACTCCCACTCCGATGCGCCGCGCTCGAGGTCGTCGAGCACGCGCGCGATCTCGGGATCGACGCCGGGGCGTGGCGTCGTCGTGCCGCTGCGCAGCGCACGGGCGTCGACGTCGACGCCCTTCGGCGTCAACACGTAGGTCTCGTAGCCGCGCTGTGCACGCGAGGTCGACGCGTTCGCGTGGATGCTGACGAAGAGATCGGCGGGCAGCCGGTCGGCGACCTCGACACGCTGGCGCAGCGTCAGCGTGCGATCGTCCGTACGGGTCAGCGTGACCGCGATCCCGTGCGCGCGCAGCCGCGCGGCGACCTCGTTCGCGAGCGCGAGCGTGACCTCCTTCTCGTGCATCCCGCTGGCGCCGAGCGCGCCCAGGTTCGAGCCACCGTGGCCCGGATCGAGGACGACGCGCGGCCGCGGCGGGTCGGCGGCCGCGGTGCCACCGAGCGGTGCGATCGAGGCGAGCAGACCGAGCACGACGACGCCGGGCCGATACCCGGCGAGCCGGCCGCTCTGCGAACCTGGAGACCTCACGAGAAAAATTGTCCCGTGCCGCGTACCGCGGGCCCAAGTTTTCCCACCTGCCGGCGTGCGCCGGGGGCGCTTTCCCTCGCGCGCCTTGACCGAAGTAGTCCAGAACGCTACGTTTTTCCGGTTGTCTAGAAGGCGTCACGCAGCGGGGAGCTCCCCCGTTCATATCCTCCTGCTGATCGCCTTGCTCGAGGTCGCGATCAATCGCGTCGCGGTGCCGCTGCTCCGGCCGGCGAAGGGCACGCCGCCGACCTGGCACACCGTGCTCGATTACGGCGGACTGTTCCTGTTCTACTTCGCGGGCACGCTCGCCGCGTGCTTGATCGGTTCGCGCGTCGTCGGTGGCCTGCGGCAGGCGCGCTCGGCCGGTGACCTCATCGCGAGCGTGGCGCTCGGCGCCGCCGGCCTGCTCGCCGCGATCCCGCTCGTGGTCACCGCGCCGGCACAGCTGAGCTTCTTGCTCGAGCTCGCGTTCGCGGTGGCGGTGATCGCGCTCGTCGCGACGGCGTTCGGGCGCGGCCGCGACGTCGGCGCGCAGCTCGGCCTGGTCGCGCTCGCCGCGCCGCTGCTGATGCACTCGACGGCCGTCCTCGGCGCGAAGTACCTGTGGCCGGAGGGCGCGTTCGATGGTCCCGGCGTCGCGATCGCGAAGGCCGGCGTCGCCGCGCTGTGCGGTGTGGCGCTGGTGTCGCCGTACGTGTTCGCGCCGCGCCCGTTCGCGCGCGCGGTCGCGCGGCCGCTGCCGATCGTCATCGCGATGGCACTCGCTGCCGCCGGGGCGATCGCCGCGCGCACCTGGTACCCGCTCGTGGCCAAAGGCGCCGCGCTCGCGATCGGTGTCGAGCTGACCACGGGGCGCGCGGATCCGCGGCTGGCGATCTACCTGCTCGCGATCGCGACCCTGGCGTGGACGCTGACGTCGTGCGCGATCGCCGCGAGCTCGGCGCGCCGGGCGATCGGCGCCGGGATCGCGCTCGTCGTGCTCGGTGGCTATGCGTTCCGCTAGCCGGATCAGTACCTGCTACCGCTGTTCGGCCTCACCCTAGTATCGGCTGCCGTGCACGACGTGCGCGAGGAGGAGCTCGCCGCTCTGCCGATCACGACCGACACCCCGCCGATCGCGGATACCGCGTGGTCGGCCTACATCGCGAGCGTCAAGGCCGGGCTCGAACGCACGCTCGCCGACGTCCATACCCTGACCACGCGCGGCGACGGCGGGCTCGCCTCGTCGGTGATCGTCGGTGAGGCGGGCGGCACGAACGTGCGCACGCGCATCGAGCGCATCGAGGGAAGCGTGATCGCGCTCGACGTGGTCCTCGGCCGCGAGGTCGACGAGGTCCGCGCCGCGACGCTGACCTTGT